>JACRCA010000210.1 GCA_016234425.1 Deltaproteobacteria bacterium
GAAATTTTCGAACCTTCTGCATGGACGAGGTTCACCAACTCTTTGAGGCCTGGGATCAGGCCGTCATGGTGCAGACCAAGCCGCCGCAAACCTCCCCTGCCCAGAGGGTGGATATATCCGGATTCTACAATGACCAGTCCCGCCCCTCCGCGAGCCCTTTCCGCATAATAATTCTTGAGCCTGGAAGTGACGGCTCCATTTTCATCCGCATAGTGTGTGGCCATGGGAGCCAGGACCATCCGGTTCTTTAGCTCCATAGACCCAATGCGAATCGGCTCAAATAGTTTCATATTTTCATTCCCTCAGCCCTCGTTTATAAAGGCAGCCCAGATGATCTTTGCAGGAAAGACTTCCTCTGGAACAGGGGATGAGATTTCGCGAAACGCCGCTCAAGCCGGCTCCCTTCAATTCCTGATAGATCTCGTCTATTTTCAAAACCTCCTTTCTCGCTCCTTCTATCAAAAGGGTGGAGCTTCCTTCTGCTCCATGGATTCCCCCTTTTCCGATGACCACGGCCCTTACTTTGGCAAGGGTTTCCAGAGCCTGCACCTCAGTAAAAATTTCCCCAAAGATGGGCACCAGGCCCACAGACATTCCATAAGAGAAATCCACCTTCTTCCTTCCGGCAAAGGAAACCACCTCCCAGAGGTTCCCCGGGACCAGTTTCTCCAGCCCCACTGCAATCAAGAAGGGGATTCCCTCGATGTGCATCGACTGGAAAAAAGGCAACGTCTTGCCCCCAGCATAAGATCCAGCCATGATTACCGCATGTCCATAAGAATCAAAAGCATTGGCTCCAGTAATGACTAGGTCTTGTGGTGTAAACCTGGGTGCCTCTTTCTCCCAGGCTTCCTCTGAATCGAGGGGGATAATTTGTTGCCCTTTGAGAATGAGTCCATGAGGAAACTCTATCTCATGTTTGAATTTCGATGTAAGCGTTCCTCTGGGGGTGATCATCCCGGAAATCTTCATCGGTTTCCCGCAGAGTTCTTCAGCCACTGCTGAAACTGTGGTACCCCCTTTCAGAATGATCTTTCCTTTTCTCCTAACCTGCTGGACTTTTCTGCAGGCCTTGATCCCTTTAGCAATAATTCTCTTGCCTTCAGGGGAGGTGAGAGTGATCTGGATCCTCATATTTTCATAATCCCCTTTACAAAATATTGCCCGATCATAAGAAATTCAGATTGATAAATCAAGTGAAAGGGAGACGGTCCAGAAGAGGCTTGGCTTATCACCTTGACAAAAGAGCAAGAATTTTAGATATTATAAACGCTTCTGCGTGGAATAAGGGCCCTTTCAGTATAGTCAAATATAAAACCGATGAAAAACCTCGACCGCATCAGTGGGATCATCCTCTTTCTTCTGGGATTGGGGATCTTTTTGAAATCTCTGACGTATCCCATCGGGTCCTTCAGGTCGCCGGGAGGGGGACTTTTCCCTCTGCTTGCTTCCATCATCCTGATGGGCCTTTCCGGGGCCATGACGATACAGGCTTTTTGGAAAAAAAATACAGAAGAATCTTCCAAAGCCTCCTTTTTCTCCACCAAGGACGCCCCCAAAAGAATTCTTTTCGGTTTTATGGCCTTGCTGGGATTCAGGTATTTGCTGCCGGTCATTGGTTTTGGACCTTCCACGTTTCTTTTCATCCTACTCCTAGCCAAATCCTTAGGTCATTACAGCTGGAAAATGAGCATCTTTTTTTCCGTATTGGCGGCCCTTGTGGCCTATTATTTATTTCAAGTCTGGCTAAAAATCCCCATGCCTCAGGGAATGCTTAGGATTTAAGGAATTGGAAATTTTTCAAAACATTTTAAATGGCTTTGGCGTGGCCTTAACGCCGATTAACCTTTTCTTATGCCTGGTAGGCTGCCTGCTGGGAACCCTGATCGGTGTCCTGCCCGGGATTGGGCCTGCAGCCACTATTGCCCTCCTGCTCCCTGTCACCATGGCCCTTCCTCCTACTACGGCCATTATTATGCTCTCGGGCATATTCTATGGGGCCATGTACGGAGGTTCGACCACGGCAATTTTAATAAATATCCCAGGAGAAGCAGCTGCGGCCATCACCTGTATCGATGGGTACCAGATGGCCCGTCAGGGGCGGGCGGGTCCGGCCCTGGGCATTGCCGCCTTTGGTTCATTTTTTGCGGGAACGACCGGGGTTTTTTTCTTAATGCTCATCGCTCCTCCCGTTGCTGAATTTGCTTTAAAATTCGGTCCTCCCGAGATTTTTGCGGTTATGGTTCTGGGTTTGACGGTTCTCAATTACCTGAGTTCGGGATCCTTGATCAAATCCTTTATGATCGCCCTCGTGGGCTTATTCGTCGGGATGATTGGGATCGATATTTCCGGCGTTTTCCGCTTCACCTTTGGGGTGCCTGATTTCTATGACGGGATCGGCCTTGTGCCTGTATTGATGGGCCTGTTCGGTGTTGCCGAAGTTTTAGTTAATCTCGAGCAGGTAATCATCCGCCAGGTTTTTGAAACCAAAATTAAGGGTCTTCTCCCCAATAAGGAGGACTGGAAGGCTTCTGCCAAACCCATTGCCAGGGGCTCTCTAATTGGATTTTTAATGGGGGTTATCCCAGGGCCGAGCAACACAATCTCTTCTTTCATCTCCTATGCCCTGGAAAAAAGATTTTCGAAGCATCCCGACCGATTCGGAAAAGGTGCCATTGAAGGGGTAGCGGGTCCGGAATCTGCCAATAATTCTGCTTGTGCGGGAAACTTTATTCCGGTTTTGACTCTGGGAATCCCCACCAGTGCAGTGATGGCTGTAATCGTGGGAGCCTTTATTATCCACGGTGTTTTTCCGGGTCCGCTCTTGATTAAAAATAACCCCGATATCTTCTGGGGAACGATCGCCAGCATGTATATTGGCAACGTCATGCTCCTCATCCTCAACCTTCCCCTAATTGGGATCTGGGTCAAGGTTCTGAAAGTCCCTTACGGATTACTCTTTCCCCTTATTTTCCTCTTTTGCTTTGTGGGTGCTTATGCCAATAATAATAGTCTGACTGAGTTAAATGTGATGATCTTCTTCGGTCTGATCGGATATTTGATGAAAAAAACCGGTTATGAACCAGCCCCCCTGGTCATGGCTTACATCCTCTGTCCATTTTTAGAAGAAGCCTTCCGGCAGTCCTTGATCAAATCCCATGGGGATTTTTCTATTTTTTTCCAAAGACCCATCTCCGCCACCATCCTCAGCCTGGCGTTCTTGTTTATATTTCTAAACATTTTTACAGGACTGAAGCATAAGAGAAAACGATTCCTCGAAAGAATTTAAAAAGAATTTTAAAGGTAGGAGGTTAGGGTCATTGATGGACGCAAATGGGTACTGGCCCAAAATAAAGAAAGAGGAGGGAGGCATATGAAAAAAGGGACGATTCGATTTATTTGGAGTTTGGTAGCCATTCTCCTGCTCGTCTTCAGCCAATCTACTTTCGCTCAAGAAAAATTCCCCACTCGGCCCGTAACCCTGATCATCCCCTGGGCCCCGGGAGGAGGAGGGAGCATTAATGCGCAAATCCTGCAGCCTCACATGGAGAAGGCCATTGGGTCTGGGGTGGCGATCGTCAATAAAACGGGGGGAGGCGGGACCATTGCCTGGAATTTTGTAGCCAATTCTGCCCCGGATGGGTACACCGTGGGAATCGTCAATCCCAGCCTGGTGGTCACCCTGTACACTACGAAGACAGGGGTCAGTTACAAAAGGTTTGATCCCATTATTTATACCGTAGGCGTTCCGGCCGGTGTAGTCGTGAGAGCGGATTCTCCCTGGAAGACCTTTAAGGAACTCATAGACCATGCCAAGGCCAACCCGGGAAAAATGCAGATGGCCAACTCGGGGCACGCTGCCATGTACCATATTGGGATCGTAGGGATCGAGATGGCCACGGGCGTTAAATTTACCCATATCCCTTACAAAGGAAGTGGGCCATGTGTCACGGCCTTGCTCGGAGGACATGCGGATGCCTCTTTGATCGAAATTTCTACCCTCTTGCCCTATGTGGAAGCCAAAAAATTCAGGATTCTGGCAGTCAGTTCAGCCACGAGAAACTTTGCGATTCCCGAGGTACCGACCTTTAAAGAATACGGGTTTGATCTGGACGTGGGAACCTGGTATGGGTACGTCGTTCCCAAGGGGACTCCTAAGGAACGAATCAAGATCCTCCACGATGCCTTCAAAGTAGCCATGGATTCAGAAGAGTTCAAAGCCTTCTACAAAAAACAAGGAGGAGTGGTAGAGTACAAGGATGCAGAGGGTTTAGCCGCTTATTTGGAACTACAGGATAAACTCTGGAAGAAGATCATCGACTTCGGGGAATTTAAGCCTATCGAGTAGTTTCAGGATTTGATAACGATTCTATCTGATTCTGCCGTTGAAGAAGACTGTTCTACAAGGGTAGATGGCCTGCCAGCAAAGGGGGCTCTGGAAAGAGAGCCCTCTTTAATTTTCCGGATATAATAACTGGAGGAGGAAATCAGTTGCCCAAAGACTTCGATCCGATCACTCTGGAGATCATGTGGAGCCGCTTAATCAGCATAGTGGATGAGGCCGCTGCCACCCTGGTTCGGACATCTTTTTCCACGATTGTGAAAGAATCGAATGACTATGCCTGCATGCTCCTCGCTTCCAACGGGGATAGTCTGGTTAACAATACGGCCAGTATCCCCTCTTTCATCGCCACTCTTCCGAATACGATGAAACATTTCCTGAAAGAATACCCCAAGGATCAATGGAAGCCTGGAGATGTAGTGATGACCAACGACCCCTGGTTGGCCTCTGGCCATCTCCCGGACATTACCATGGCCATGCCCATATTTTACAATGGCAAATTAGTCGCTTTTGCTGGAACCATAGCTCACTCCCCGGATATCGGAGGATCGATCTGGTCAGCCGATGCTCGGGAGTTATTTGAAGAAGGAATCCGCATTCCTCCCCTGAAACTCTATGAAGAAGGGAAACCCAATTCCACTCTGATGAGAATGATCCGGGCCAATGTGAGAGTTCCAGAGATGGTGGTGGGTGATCTGAATGCCCAAATGATGGCTCAAACCATGTGCCAGAACCGCCTGATCGAGTTCATGGAAGAATCCGGGCTGGAGGACCTCACGGAGCTGTCCGAGGTAATCCAGGATAAAGCAGAAGAGATTATGCGGCAAGCCATTCTCCAAGTCCCGGATGGAGTTTACGAGAAGACAGTAGAAATGGATGGGTTTGATGAGCCCATTCGGATTCAGTGCCAGGTCATTGTGAAGGGAAGTGAGCTGGAGGTAGACTACGAAGGCACTTCCCCCCAGATTGGCCGCAGTCTGAATTGTGTCATGGCCTATACGCATGCCTATACCACCTACCCGATCAAATGCGCTCTGGACCCCTTCACTCCCAAGAATGAAGGGTCTTACCGACCCATCAAAGTTCGCGCCCCGGAAGGTTCCATTCTCAACCCTCGATTTCCCGCGCCGGTAAATGCCCGACAAATCGTTGGCCACTTCCTGAGTGCAGCGGTTTTTGGCGCTTTGGCCAAAGCCCTTTCGGATAGAGTGATTGCCGATTCAGGAAGCCAGCCTACCCTGCGAATTTTGTTCACAGGTGTGGGTCTGGATAATGAGAAATTCTCTTCCGTCCTCTTTGCCAACGGAGGAATGGGAGCGCGGCCGGATAAAGATGGACTCTCCTGCATTCCCTTTCCCACGAACAGCAGCTGCGGCTCCATCGAGGTCCAAGAAAGCATCCTGCCCTTGCTTTTCTGGAAGAAGGAGATGATCCCGGATTCTGGAGGACCAGGAAAATACAGGGGCGGATTGGGGCAGCAGATCATTCTGGAAGTGATTGCCCGGCAGCCCATCCGCGTCTCTCTCCTGACAGATCGCCATCAGCATCCAGCCCAGGGTTTTATGGAGGGAATGTCTGGTTCCCCGACAAAAATCATCCTGAATGATGGGGAGTTTATTCACCCGAAATCTCAGACTTACCTTAAGCCGGGTGATAAATTGACCATCAACTATGCAGGCGGAGGGGGATTCGGCCCACCTGGAGAAAGGGATCGGTCGGCAGTAGAAGAAGATTTAACAGAGGGATGGATCTCCCCGGAAGCAGCCCAGGAAATTTATGGCCAGTAGGTCTCCTTCTCCCTTGAGAGACTGTGTCGTATCATAGGCGGGAGGGCATGAACGAGGAAGCATCGGCGGGAGATAAAGGAATCTGAGGCTGTCCAGCGTGATTCCGAAAAGGGAAGGCGGATTGGAAGGACAGCGGAAATATTTGGCTTTCAGCCCGCCTCCATCCATGAAAAAAAGCACCGCTTTATGATTCCGAGAGAATGCTCTCCCGCCTGGGCCTCGCGATTCGCCAAATTGTGACACAGTCTCTGACGGGAGAGGGATGGAGTGAGGGTGAATTGAGAGGAGAATAGAGATTGGCCAGATTCAAGCTTGGAATCGACATAGGAGGAACGTTTACCGACTTTGTGCTCCTGGATGAAGAAAAAGGATGGATGGAGGTCGGAAAATGTTTAACCACTCCGGAGGACCCTTCCCGGGCGGTTCAGATTGGCTTTACCGAGATCCTCCACAAGACTGCGATACCTGTGGAACAAATCTTTGCGGCCATTCATGGCACTACTCTGGTGACGAACACCCTCATCGAGCGAAACGGGGCGAAGACCGGGCTGATCGCCACCCAGGGATTCAGGGATGTGTTGGAAACGGGCAATGAGTTCCGTTACGAACTCTACGACCTCAAGATTGACCTCCCCAGGCCTTTGGTTCCGCGCTACTTAAGGTGCGGGGTATCGCAAAGGATGACCCAGAAGGGAGAGGTCCTCCTCGAATTGGATATAAATGGGGTGCGGCAAATTGCCAAATACTTTCAGGCGCAGGGAGTTATCTCTGTGGCGGTCTGCCTGCTCCATTCATACATGAATCCGGATCACGAGAATCAGATCCAGGGTTTGTTAAGAAAAGAATTCCCCAACTTTCATGTATCCCTTTCCAGTCGGGTGAACCCAGAAATTCGAGAGTATGAACGGACTTCCACCACGGTGGCCAATGCCTACGTGCAGCCCCTTATGAAGCAATATTTGAAGCAAATCGACTCGGTACTGAAGGAGAAAGGATTTCGGGGTACTTTATTCATCATGTTATCCAGCGGAGGAATTACCAGCGTGGATTTAGCCGAAGAATTTCCCATCCGCCTCTGCGAGTCCGGTCCGGCAGCTGGGGCCCTGGTTTCCAGTTTTCATGCCAGCTATATGGTGATAAAGGACTTGATCTCCTTTGACATGGGAGGGACGACAGCCAAGATTTGCTTGATCCACGATGGCCAACCTTCCCATTCCAAAGAATTCGAGGCCGCCCGGATCAGCCGTTTCAAAAAGGGAAGCGGCCTCAGCTTGAAAGTTCCTTCCGTTGAAATGATCGAGATCGGAGCCGGGGGTGGCTCCATAGGGTATGTAGACCGGCTTGGGCTGGTGAAAGTTGGCCCGGAGAGTGCTGGAGCTTCTCCAGGGCCTGCCTGCTACGGATTTGGCGGGAAAGAACCGACGGTTACAGATGCGGCTCTCATTTTAGGATATCTCAACCCCGATTATTTTCTGGGAGGGGAGATGCTGCTGGATGTGCCGGCTGCTTGGAAAGCGATGAAGGGGAAGCTGGCCGATCCGCTGAGTATCAGCGTGGAAGAGGCTGCGATAGGCATGGATAAAATTGTTACGGAGAACATGGCCACCGCCACCCGCATCCACATCGCCGAGAAAGGGAAGGACCCCAGAAAATATTCCTTGATGGCTTTTGGGGGTGCCGGCCCGATTCATGCCTTCCGCATTGCGGAAATCATGAAACTAAAAAGGATCATCTGTCCCGTGGCTGCCGGAACAGCCTCCGCGCTGGGTTTGCTGGTTGCCCCCATGGCCATAGATTATGTCCGCAGCTATATGGCCTGGCTCGACAAACTCGAATGGGAACGGGTAAATCATATCTTTGCGGATATGGAGAATGAAGCGACAAGTATTCTGCTGGCCACAGGAGTTGATCGAAAAGAGATCTTTTTCGAAAGAACGGCAGACCTGCGGTATGTGGGGCAGTTTTATGAAATCCCTTCTCCCATCCCTCCGGGAAAATTAGGCCCGGATTTTCTTCCCAAGATCGTGGAAGATTTCTATCAAGCCTATGACCGAGCCTTTGGCCGCCACCTGACAGACTCTCCCATTCAGGCTCTCACCTGGAGGCTGAGAGCTAGCTGCCCTTCTCCCAGGTTAAAAATCCATTATTCTGGGAAGCGATCCACAATCGAACCGTCTGGGATTAAAGGAAAGAGGAAAGCGTATTTTCCTGAACAGGGTGAGTTTGTGGAGACAACGGTTTATGATCGATACAGTTTAAGGCCTGCTTCCTCATTTCATGGACCTGCCATCATCGAAGAAAGGGAATCCACCACGATCGTGGGATTCAACTCGCGCTTCTTTATTGACGAATACCTGAATCTGGTGATTGAAAGAGAAGCTTAAAGACAGGGTTCGAGGGTTCAAGGGCCTACAGTTTCGGGTTGCTTGGGGATGCGGGAGGTTTTACACTACGCCGCCAAAACATGACTATACATCTTCAAAGAAAGGAAAAACCTTGAAGGAAAAAAACTGGACAGATGAAGGCCAAGATCTTGATCTCCTTTTCAGGCCTCGCTCCCTGGCAATCATTGGTGTTTCCCGAGATCCTAGCAGAGGTGGTGGGTTTATCTGGTCGAGAGTTCAGAGACAAGGCTATCGCGGTAAAAAATATCCCATAAGCATAAGTTGTACTGAATTGGACGGGGTTCCTTGTCACCGTTCCGTATCCGACATCGGTGAGCCCATTGACTTGGCCATCGCCGCTATCCCTGCGGCCGCTGTGGAAAGTGTGCTGACCGATTGTGCTAAAAAAAGAATCAAATTTGTCGTTATTCATTCGGCTGGTTTTGCCGAGTTGGGGGAAGAGGGAAGAGCTCTGCAGGAAAGAGTACTTATGGTGGCGCGAAACAGTGGGATGCGGGTAGTAGGACCGAACTGCATGGGCATTTTTTGCCCGGATGTATGGCTGAATACGATCGTCGAACTCGAGGAAGCAGACTCGCAGCCGGGAAGTACTGCTTTCTGCGGGCAAAGTGGTTGGGCCACAGAGGATTTTATTGCCGGGGGAAGTGCCCGGGGACTCAGGTTTAGCACCGTCATTAGCAGCGGAAATCAAGCAGATCTAGATCTTCTCGATTATGTCTCCTATTTTGGCAGAGACCCTTCGACCAGAGTTATCTGTGCTTACACGGAAGGCATTCCGCGAGGGAGGAAACTTCTGGGTCTCGCCTCCAAAATAGGCCGCACAAAACCTCTCATTATCTGGAAATCGGGATTTAGTCAGGCCGGGGCACGAGCTGCTCTGTCCCATTCAGGGTCTATCGCCGGAAATCGAGAAACATGGCTCGGTGCTGCGCGCAGCTCAGGAATTATCACGGCTGAGGGATTTGAAGATCTGGTCGATCTGGCCGTAGCATTCTCCACCCCCCCATTTCCGAAGAGCAGAAAAGTAGGAATCATGGCCGAGGCGGGAGGCGGCGCGATATGCGCTTCGGATGCCTGCGAAAACCTGGGATTAGAAGTGAAACCATTCAGTTCTGAGCTGAGAGATCAACTTACCGGGTTTTTAAAAAAGTATCTTCCGCCTTTCTCCGGCACCAGCAACCCCCTGGACCTGGTATGGCTCCCCATGGAAACGGCCTTGACCATATGCACAAAGTGCCTTGAGCTTATGGCCAGCGAGATTGACTCGGTCATTTTCATGTCCTATCTACCCTTCTCCTTGCCGGATATGAGACCGAGATACATTGAAACTCTTGGCCAGCTAAGAGATAGACTCAATCTGCCCATTTATGTTGTACCACCTTATGCTGCAAGAGCGGGGGATGCCCTGAGGGAATTTACGATCGCCGGCCTGCCCGCTTTCCCCTCATTTGAAAGAGCAGCCAGGGCGATATCTGCCACCTCCGGTTGGCAAGCTTGGGTTTCTTCTGGATGGTTTGTCAACTTTGTCAACGAAAGCCCTGGGGAAGATAGGGACTGATTTGCCAGAAAACGAAGCCAGGCGGCACCAGCCTCAACCACTCCCGATGTCATACGGTTCAACGGTAGCTTTCTCTGAGAGCTCTGGCCATGGCTAGCCTCTTGTCAGCTGGTTCACCCTCGCTGATTTCCTTCGACATCTGAAATCGTCGCTCCTTTTGGGATGCCTCGTCGGGCTCAGCATAGACAATTGCATTGGGCTGACACACCTTCACGCATTCCGGCTCACCTCCACAAAGATCACATTTGCACGCCATCGCCTCGTCGTCGAGCCATACCATGCCGTAGGGGCAGGCGTTGACACACTCAGCACATCCCGTACACGCGTCCCTGGCGACAACCACCGCGCCCATGTCATTCCGAGAGATCGCGTCCACGGGACAGGCCTCGGCACAAGCAGGCTTCTCACAGTGAAAACAGATATTCGGTACTGAGAGGCCATCTCGAGGGAAGTTCAGAAAGTGGATCCGCGATCTTGTGGGCCAAAAGGCTCCCTCTTTTACGGCGGAACAGGCCAGTTCGCACCGACCACAACCCGTGCACTTTTCGATTCCTGACAGGATAACCCTCTGCATGGTTATTCTCTCCTCCTGGTTGAAGCGAAGGCCGCAATACCGAGAGCCCCGAGTTTCTCAGCCTTGGGAACCCCATTGGCGTCCCAGCCCCTTATCCGGTAATAGATCTGCAGCATTTTCTCAAAGTCTTCGGCTGAAAGGACTTTCCCCTCGTTGGTTCCTTTTTTTAATGGTTCCCTTTTAAGACGTATTGGGATCTCGTCGTCGGCTCTGGTGAAGCCAGCTTTCAAGTTGAAAATCCGAGATAGATTCCAGATTCGCTCACCCATCCGTTCCAGTTCCTCCGAAGTTATCTCTTTTCCCAACCCATACTTGAGAAACTGAGACATAATCTGCGTATTGACCGATCCCCAGAAATCACAGAAGCACATGGACCATTTTATGCTATTGGTATTCTGTCCCGCCGCGACTTCCTGGGCCATGGCTTCCAAATCAAATGGTGTTTGGCTAAAAATTGTAAAAGCCCTGAGATGGCAGGCACCCCGCTCTGAGGTAGCGTAGGCGAGACCCATGCCGTAGTTCCCGCGGGGCTCATAACCCGGCAGTTCCAGGTTCTTGATCTCCATCGCGAATTCCTTGCCCCCATACTTTTCCGCAATATATCGAACGCCCTGAGCCAGTTCCTTCCCCCGCGCCCTAAGACTGGCAATCTCATCAGGGATCTTCAGGTAGTTGTCTGTGTCTCCAAAGGTGGCTCCAAAGTCGTGAATCCCTTTCTCGGTCAATTCCATGGCAAAGGCAATGGTATTGCCCGTCGAAATAGTGTCCAGCCCCAAATCATCGCAGCGCTCGTTGAACCGGGCCACGGTCTCTATGTCGGCAATCCCACAATTGGAGCCGGCCAGGGCGAGGGTTTCATATTCGGGTCCCTCGACCATGGTTCTTTCTGTCCTCACGTAATTCCCGCAGGCCAGTGGGCAACTTCGACAGGCCCTGGCTCCTTTCTTGATGGATCTGACCGAATCTGAGTTGATCTTCCTCCATCCATCGAAAGTTCCTTCTTGGAAATTGCGGGTGGGATGGATGCCCATTTCATTGGTGATTTCCACCAGAATGGGGGTCCCATCCGTGTGAGCCCATAAGTTATCCTTCGTCATCAGGTTTTCCGCCGAGACCTTTCTCACATAGTCGAGAAAACCCTTCAGGTCAGCCACATGGACCGAGCCTGTGCCCCGGATGGCGATGGCCTTGAGATTCTTGCTTCCCATGAGCGCCCCGCTTCCGTCGCGGCCCAGCTGACGGTACGCTTCACTTCCGATGCAGGCCATCGGAATGAGTCTCTCCCCCGCGGGCCCGATGGAAAAGATTTTGATTTCGGGATCTTTTTCGAGTTCTCCGAGCTCTTTTTCGGTTGCAAAGATCCCTTTGCCCCAGAGATTTTCCGCGTCTTTGATCTCGATATTCTTGTTCCGAATAGACAAATAGACAGGTTTCTCGGCCTTTCCCTTGATGATAATTCCGTCATAGCCAGCGTATTTGAGCTCGGCGGCGATGGCCCCTCCCACATTCGACTCAAAGAGGGTTCCCGATTTTGGAGACTTCGAAATCAGGGGCATCCGGGAGGTCAGGGGCGCCAGCGTTCCAGCCAAGGGGCCGTTCATAAAGATCATGGCATTGGCCGGGGACAGCGGATCTATCTTGGGGTCAATTTCGTCCCACAGATAACGAAAGCCCAATCCCATCCCTCCGATGTATTCGGAGATCCAATCTCTCCGAGTCTCCTCTACTGTGATTTTTCCTTCCGTCAAATCCACCCGAACGATCTTTCCTGCGTAGAGATTCACGGTAACCTCCTTTTTTTATAGCTAGACGGGAACAGGCGGAAACCTCTTTTTCGATCTGATTTTGCAGATCAATCTGGATATCCAATACCCTGGATTCTAGTGGAAAAACCAAAAGATATCATCAAATCTTTCAAATTCATCACGTGGCGTTGGGAAGGAGGCTCCAGATGGATAAGATCATATTTTCTTTGTAAATACTCATATTTGGCCACGCCCAATTTGTGGTAGGGAAGGAGCTCAATATGCTGGAGGCCTTTATGATCGATTCCTATCAGAAAATTGGCTATCCCTTCGATTTCCTGAAAGTCATCGTTTATGCCGGTTACCAGAGGGATTCGGAGGATCGTCCGAACCTCCTTCTTCAAGAGTTGTTTTACGTTGTTCAGAATCTTCTTGTTGGAAACCCCAGTAAAATTCTTGTGTCTTTCGGGATGGATATGTTTGATGTCGAAGAAAACAAGATCCAGATAATCCAAGAGTTGATTGAAAACCCCCCAGGCCACATAACCACAGGTCTCCATGGCCGTGTGAATATTCAAGCTCTTGCACTTTTTCAATATCCCCAGCGCAAATTCTGGCTGGGCGGTCGGCTCTCCTCCCCCCAGGGTAACACCTCCGCCCGAATTGAAATAGAATGGGAAATCCTTTTTGATGATCTCGAAAACTTCCTCGTAGCTGATCTCATATCCTGCCAGCCGCATTGCCTCGTTTGGACATGCCGAAACGCATTGGCCACAACCTCGGCATTCCCTCCTGTTTATCCTTAACGAGGTTTCTCTCCCATTCTCCCCTGATTCAAGAGTCAGGTTACCGGATTCGCAGGCTTTAACACATTTCCCACACCTTACACACCGGTCGGTGTAATACATCAAATCGCTTCCCTTGTTCTGACTTTCCGGGTTCGAGCACCACTGGCATCTTATTGGACATCCCTTGAAAAAGACCAGCGTCCGGATACCGGGTCCGTCATGAATTGAAAACCTCTGGATGTCAAAAACCCTACCTACCAATGGGGATTCCTCACAGCGGGTGTTGATCAGGCTGAAAAGCCGCCTTATGATGAATAAGTTTCCAGGCCATCGGCCTGAAACGAGCGGCCACGCAGGGCAGAGTCTGTTGGAGCGCCATAAAATATGGCTGAACTGAAAAACCTCGGGTTGCCCCAAGGCTTTCCCACGGTAAGTGAACACGGAACCGATGCGTATCCGTCAATTTACTGGAAAACACCAGGTCGGGAATGCGACTTGGGTTTATATCCTAAAGAATGTTGTTCGAGAAATGATCTCATTTTGGATTTCCCGACAGAGTTCCACGAAATAGGCACTGTAGCCAGCTACCCGAACCATCAACCACTTATACTGGTCTGGATTTCTCTGGGCTTCTCTAAGGGTATCCGCTGAGATACAATTCAGCTGCACATGGTACCCCCCCAATTGCATATGCGTCTTCAACAACGCCGAAAGATTGAACAGACCGGTTTCCCCCGCAAGGACCGACGGGTCAAATTTCATATTTAGGAGAGTTCCGGCAGTCGCATCCTCATGATTAATCTTATCCACCGACCGAATCACGGCTGTCGGACCCTTTTTGTCCGTACCCTGCTGAGGACTGCATCCATCTGCTATTGGGGCCCTTGCTTTCCTTCCTGAGGGAAGAGCTCCCAGAACGAGCCCATGGGGGACGTGGGATGACACGGGATATAGACCCGCTATCAGGTTTGCGGTCAGTCCCCTATATTTAGTGACTTCGCGAATGGCATAATCCATCATCCGGGCAGTAATTCGATCCACGGAATCATCGTCATTCCCGTACTTCGGCGCATTCAGGCAAGCTCTGTATATGTCCTCGTACCCGACAAAGTCGTTTTCAAGGGCAGCGCATAGCCGTTGCATGGGGATTGTTTTATCCTCAAAGACTAACTTCCGAACAGCCGCCATCGAGTTGCCGATATCAGCTGTCCCGACCAGAATCAAAGCAGGGCCAGCGTTGTATCTGGCTCCGCCCGCCATTATGTCCTTCCCGGATTCAACGCAGCCCTCTACCAGGCAAGAAGCCAAAGATTTCGGTAAGTACATCGCATGGCCCTTTTCCGCAATAATCGAGGCGATTGCCGTGCAGCGGATGATATAGGCCAGTTGCTTTTTCACTGCCTCTTCGAAGTCCTCATAGGACGAGAGGTGATTCGGGTCTCCTGATTCAATACCGAGTTTTTTTCCGCTGATCCTTTGGACCCCATTGGTCAGGGCAAACTCCACGGCCATCGGAAGGTTGATATGTCCCGAGTCGCTCCACTGGTGCATCTTTCCATGGATGTTTGGTTCAACACAGCCGACCAGGCAATAATCCCTGGCATCGGGCAAGGTGGCGCCCTTGGAAAGCATCATTTTGATGGACGTATCGTCAAAGTGAATTGCCGGGAAACCCACTCCTTCCCGGGCCACTTCACAAACCTTGAGGAAAAATTCCTCAGGCGCCTCTGGATGCAATCGAACGGAGAGGGAAGGTTGATACATCCGCAGATTCTTCACACAATGAAGAACCATATAGGAAATGTCATTTGTGCCATCTTCACCCGTAGGGGTTTGCCCGCCAACCGAGAGGTTTTGAAATGGCATATAACCCGCAAAATATTTTGACGAGTTTTCACTCAAGATCCAGGGAACTTCGCACATCTTGATGAAGAGACAATACAAAAGTTCTTCAACCTGCTCGGGGGTCAATTCCCCAGCATCCACGTCTGTCTTATAATAGGGGTATAGATACTGATCCACGCGTCCGGGGGAATAGGAGGGAGCATTTTCTTCCAAGAATAACGCCGACTGAGTCAGCCAGATGGTCTGTAAAGCCTCATGGAAACTTCGCGGAGGATTGCCGGGAACCCATTCGCAGATTTCAGCAATCTTTTCTAACTCCTTCTTTCGGATGTTGTTTTTTTCCACCTGGCCCAGTTCTTTCGCTAGCGTCGAATACCGCTTTGCCAGCAATACGATTCCCTCGCCCACAATAATGACGGCCCTTAGAAAATAGATTCGGTCGAGATCTTCCGGGTTTGCAGGGTCAAGTTCCTCGAGTCGACTCCGCGCCTCTTTTTGGATGCCATTGAAGCCTTTCTTTAGCAAGATATTTCCGTAACCGGGAGAAAATTCGCCCGGCCCATTCATCGCCTTCAATTCGACGTCAATAACCCCACTTGCAAAGGTCAAAGGAAGAAGGCCAAGGTCCTCGATGCACCTGTAGTTGGACTCCTCCACTGATTTCCCTTCCCAAAAGGGGAATATCTCTTCTTTCAGCTCCTTCTTGTCTGATTTGTCTATTTCGTAGGGGTCTTGCGGTCTTGTTGCGATCGTTTCAAGCTCATCCCGGAGCCATCGCCAGGCGATCTCCGGGCAGAAAATCCCCGCTCGGGGTTTCCCTCCGGGATGTCCGACAATCCACTCATTCTCAGCGATGTAGATGGGAATCGTTTCACAGGCCTTATAGAAGGCGTGAGCCCTTTTCAAGACAACAGGCAAACCTTCGTTTTCCCTATACGCTTGGGTCGTTGCCCGAGCGCGGTGAGTCGATATGGAGGGCTTGTACTCGAAAAACCTGGCTCTTAATCTTCTTATTCTCGGTGGTAGGAGATCCGTTGCCTTTTCACCCATTCGCTCCTTGGAGATTTCACGAAATCTCTCGACCCGGCTGTGTCTTACCTGCGATTGACCTTCCATTGCAGAACCCCCTATTCTTTAAGCTACAGCAATAAGCCCCTGGAGGTCGCCTTTGCCTCCCCTATGGCTTTGATTCATTCCCGCCAATGGCCTTATCCTGATTCAGCCGGCAGGCGACTCCCTCCGCTACCTTTGAACCGTCATGCCTCCGGCAGGAAATCCAGAATCAGATATCTTCAATTTGCTTCGATGGGTGTGATCATTCTTCCTGGTTCGTGCATGGCCAAGCCGCCTCCTGGAAATTGCCGACCTCGAGGATGAAACCTTGCGTCTATATTACAGTTCGACCCCCATCAACCATCAACGTATGCCCCACGACCATATTGGATGCCTCGGACGCCAGGTAGATTGCTGCTCCCACGATCTCAGGGGGCTGTCCAACCTTACCCACTGGTAGGGCGCTGAGGATCCAATTCCTGTATTCTTCCGTCTTCAGAAATGGCTCAATCATGGGAGTTGCAAAATCGCATGGTCCAATGGCATTGACGTTGATGCCGTGCTTGATCCAGTCAACCGCCAGGACCCGGGTCAGTTGATTGACGGCGCCCTTGCTTGCGCAATATGCACACTGATTCTGAACCCCAAGATAAGCATCCGTCGAGCTGAAATTGATAATCTTGCCATACTTCTGCTCGATCATGATGCGTCCCACCGCCCGGCAGGGGTAGAAAGTACCATATAGGTTCGTCTTTATGACCTCATCCCACTGCTCGTCCGAGAGGCTTTCGCAGGGTCCAACACGGAAAACGCCGGCGGCGTTCACGAGAATGTCAATGCGCCCATAGAGATCCTTGACTGCTTCGACCATTTTTTCGACGCTTTTGGGATCGGTCACCTCCACGGAAAAGAAATCCGCCTCACCGCCACTTTGCCGGATTCGATTCACAACTGTTTGCCCCCGTTCCCGATTCCGTCCCGTGACAGCGACCCGGCCACCGAAGGCGGCAAGACCTTCAGCAACTGCTGCTCCCATACCACTCGTCCCACCCGTGACGACCGCCTTTTTGCCCTTGAGGGAAAACATCGTTTTATAGTCCATCTTCTTCCTCCCTTAATTGGTAGCTTTTAGCCCTAATAGAAGGGGTCTGACTCGGCTCAATCGAGAGAATTTTGCCTACTTTTTTCCCGGCCGGACATCAATTATATTAATTGCCGGCGGCCGGTTCAAGATGAATCGATCCTCCAGCCTCGGGCTACGGGTTTAGAGTTTCACCCTGGAGAAAAATCTCCATTATGATGCTCCCGTAAAAAGTCCAAAAAAGCCCTCTCCCATGATGGGAGAGGGCTGGGGTGAGGGTGTCCCCTCCCCTTCATTTCCTCCCGCCAGAGACTGTGTCGCGATACTTATTTGTCATTGCAAGCGTCGGATGGAAGCGTGGCAATCTCTCTATTGTCACTGCCTTGCGAGATTGCGTCGGTCATGGCAC
>JACRCA010000028.1 GCA_016234425.1 Deltaproteobacteria bacterium
GGCTGAGACCTGCAAGCGCGTGCGCGCATCCTCCAATCCCGCCTCTGCAAGATAGAAGGCACTCTTCGCCGAACGATCATTGGCCGCAATCCTTATTTCTGCCGAAGTACTCATCATCGCAGCCATACTCAAAATCGTAAGCACCAGTACGAGCAGAAGGCCAGTTACAAGAACCGCCCCCTTTTCATTCTCAGCGGGAAGAATTTTTCCAAAACATGAATGACTCATCATTTTTTCGCCTCATTATTTATAAAATTTATAAACCCAGATTGCGCGGAGTAACATCTGACGTCAAGGTGATTGTCCGATACCCCCCGGTACCCAAACCCGGATGAGCCGTCCGAGCCGTAACGGTGATATTAACTTTTCTGATATCCGCCAAACTGCCGGGGCTGCTCGTCGTACTCCCATCCACTAACGTGTAGACGAAGGATAGATTAGTGATATGGTCCGCCACGGGCAAACTGACGGAATTCCTTAAAATCTGCTGGGTACTGGCATCGTAAAAATAGGTAATATCTTCCTGATCATCCAGGGTATCCCCATCCCCATTCAGGTCAGCTAAAATACGAATCCTGCTCGCTTGAGCAGTGGCAATCCCATCGAAGGTAGTGGTAGAATTCTTGTAACCCGCCAAACGGATCTCCCGGGTCATCAGGTCCATGGCCGCTCGGACATTCTGAACCATTTCAGTAATCTGTTCTTGGGCACTGAAAGCCACCTGCTGAGAGAGGAAGACACTGTATAGGCCGGCTATAACAATTCCCGAAATTAAAATAGCCGCCAGCAACTCCACCATGGTGAAACCGCTATTCTTTAATTTCCCTTCCGGCAGAGGCATTTCTTAATCCCCCCTCAAAGTCGTAACACTGACATTATGGGATCCTGGATTAATCCAGTTTACCGTTACTGTAATCGTTCTTACATTTCCCGAATGGGAAACGGCCCATTGCCTCAGGTAATCGATATTTCCCAGGCGGATGGAATCGTTTCCGGAAGTCAGGGAACTCAAACCGGCATTTTTTAAGCTTTCCAACTTATCCTGCATCAGAGTGGTCGCGATGGAGGTCTCCTTGCTCTGGGAGGTAGAGCGCATGACCGAGTAAACCAAGGAAGTGATGGAAAGAAGAACAAAAGATAGAACGAATAGAGCAATAAGAAGCTCTATCATGGTAAATCCGCCCTGTTTCTGTCTTTTCATTCGATCTTCACCCTCCCTGTGGAATTGATGCTAACATTCTTTGTTCCCCGCGCATTGGATACCGCAATCGTCCGGGAACTGGAATTCCCGCGGCTATTGAAAGGAACAGAAAGGCCTGACAGAGTGACCTCTGGATAATCGGAACTAAAGTTCCTGCTCTTGGCTACATAGCCGTCGCTCGCCCTTACTACCTGGTAAGATTGGGAGTTAAAAACCACCTGAAAATCTCTGTTTTCCTTCACGGCCAGGAGGCGGGTATATTGTAAGTCCGTGGCCACCTCTCTGGCTGCTCCTCTCAATTTATAGCTGGAAGAAAAAAGAACGAAATGAGGACTCGCCATGGCCAGCGACAACCCCACGACGGTTAGGAACAGGATCAAATCGATCAGCGTAAACCCCAATGAAAATTTCTTACCTATTGTTCTATTCCTTACCATTTGCCATCAATCTCCCAAAAGTATCTTCTCTTTCTATCCCGCGATCAACCGGATTAACGACTTAGTTGATGATCGATTTCATAATTTGCAAAACAAATGCCATGATCAATCGCCTTATTTTTTTTAAAAATTCATAATTTTTTCCTTTTGTTGAATCACTTGCAAATTTTTTGGCAGGAGCGCTATTCCCAAATTGTTTGTTCATTTTTGCTCATCTGGGCCTATTTTCTTATAAGAAATCTTATGAAAATACGGTTAAAAATTTTTCTCGATGCTTCAGGGAAGGCTTTATATAGGATGAAAGTCAGGTTGATTGGAGATGCCCGAGTGAATAATCAGGGTGTTCCTAAGGAAAAAGAGCCGAAAAGCTTTTATACAAGGCGAGCTAAATTTTTGCGCATATTCGCAACCGCCTGATATGATCTGTCATTCCGGGCTTGACCCGGAATCCAGTCTGTTTTCTGGATTCCCGCTTCCGCGGGAATGACGATTTATGCGAATTTATATGGGTCGCTCTGTATACATAGCGATCGTAGACTATTGCAGGGTTCCGGAGAGAAGCAGTTACAAAATTGTGCATTTAAACATCAACCATTTCTCTCAATTAATCCCTTTTTAGTTGATTTAGAACTAATATTCCTTTTTCATCCCTTTTTCCAAAAGTCAACGAGATTAACTGCAAATTACCGAGTTTATCAATCAACTCTTAAAACTTTTGCTCCCCGAATTTTTTTCCCCTTAAGCTCTATCAGGGCTTTGTTTGCTTCTTCTAATTTGAATTCCTCAATTTCAGGCTTGATGGGAATTTCAGCTGCCAATTGCAAAAACTCGCTCACATCGCATCTGGCAACGTTGGCCACGCTTTTTATCTCCTTTTCCAGCCAGAGATGGCTCGCATAATCTAACTTCAGGAGAAACTCTTTGTCTAATTCTTCTTTCCGAATCGCATTGACGATCAACCTTCCCCCTTTTTCTAAGACTTTTAACCCCTCTACAACAGGCCTCCACACTGGAGTGGTGTCAATGGCGCAATCCAGTTTTTCCAGCGGCTCCTCTCCAATATCCCCCGCCCAGAAAGCCCCAAGCTCTCTGCTAAAATTTCTTTCCCGGTCGGTCCTGGCAAAAACAAAAATTTTGGATTTTGGGTACCTGTGCTTGGCCATTTGAATAACGAGATGAGCTGAAGCTCCAAACCCGATGAGTCCCAAATTTTTCCCGTCCTCCATTCTTGTTAATCTTAGAGATCGGTAGCCAATCGCGCCAGCGCATAGAAGTGGCGCTGCTTCCAAGTCAGAAAATACCTCGGGAATGGCATAGGCGAAATCTTCCGTGACGACAGTATACTGAGCATAGCCTCCATTGGCGTCTCGACCCGTGGCCTTAAAATCCTTACATAAATTCTCATTCCCTCCGAGGCAAAACTTGCATTTCCCACAAGCTGCATAAATCCAGGCGACTCCCACCCGATCTCCAACCTTATATTTCCTTGCCTGGCTCCCCGTTTTTTCTACCCGGCCCACGATCTGATGGCCGAGGACAATCGGGAATCGAGGGGGTGGTGTTCTTCCTTCGATTTCATCCAATTCAGTATGACAGATACCGCAGGCTGAATTTTTTATTAAGATTTCTTTTTCTTTGGGAACGGGAAGGGACAAATCGACCAGTTCCAGGGGGTTTTGAGTTTCTTCCAGATCATAAATCTTATTCAGCACCATGGCTTTCATTTTCCTTTCACCCCCTTTTTCGCCTCCCACAATTTTTCAGCCAATTTTTTTATATACTCTCTGTTTTCCAATCTATTCATCCACCTCTTCGTTATCTCATCAACACCATAGCAGGCTCCGGCAATTGCGCCCGTCATTGCCCCGATCGTATCGGCATCGCCCCCCAAGCTTACGGCGTATATAACAGAGCTTTCAAAATCAGAATTACACAAGAAAGAATAAATAGCAGCAGGAACAGAATTCATAGCCTCGACACCATTTCCTAGTTCCCTAATGACTTTGCCCCTGGGGGCGCCTTCATCGAGGAGGCTTTTCATCGCTTCTAATTTCTTTTGATAGATTCCGACTCTGGTAAAGTTCATCAACTCCTTCAAGAACTCATATTTGTTAAAATTTTCCGCTTTCAGGTTTACAGCCATGGCTACAGCACAGGCTTCCAGTGCTGCTCCTTCTATCGCCCACTCATGGGAATGGGTGATTTGGCTCGATTGGTAGGCAACTTCCCGTAGCATTTTGGGATCATCGTGACAGAAAAGGCCAACCGGTGCAATTCTCATGGCCGCCCCATTTCCGTATGAGCCGCCAGGGTATATTTCTCTATCAAGCATCTCGTTCCATTTTCGGCCACGCCGGATCATTCGGAAAATACGCGGGGGGCCCCAGGCATAGCCACGCCATGGCTCCCTTTCAAAATTTTCCATAAATCTGTTGGCCATGTGCTCTCCGCTAAAGCCCTTACATTCTATAAGCGACTCGGCCAGGCCAATCATCATGGCCGTATCATCTGTATATCTCGGCCCGATTTCTTTGGTTCCCTGGAGGTGAAAAATTCCTTCTCCCTGGGCGCCCAAGGAGTCCCCGATTGCAGTCCCCAGCAAAGAACCAATAAATTTTGCGAGGTTCATTTTTCCCAACTCCGGAGCCACGCCAAAATAAACTTTCCTGCTTCTTCCATTCCTTCTTGTTCCAAATGATCAGCAGTATCCATCTCCGTATGAACATTCAGAATCTTCTTCGAGGGACAGGCTAAGGTGACCGCTTGATATCCCTTTTCCAGAATAGCCTGGTGATCCATCAAAAAGCCAAAGGAAAAAGGCCAGGTTCCGATCTTGAATGGCTTGGCGATTTCTTTCAAGCGGGAGAGTAAGAAGGATTCTCCTCCAACAGGAAGGAATCCTTTTCTGGAAAAGATCCTGAGCTTTCCTTTGATTCCCACGGCATCTAAGTTTAGAAAATAGGAATTTTCCTTTTCGATCTCCTTTTCGTGCTCTCGCAAATAAGCAAAAGCCCCCTGCAATCCCAATTCTTCTGCCCCTGAAAAAAGGAAGGTCACTCCAGGGCGCAAAGGCCTCTCCCCCTTTAAACCCTCGGCCAAATGCAAGAGCACTCCCAGGCTTCCGGCATTGTCCAAACCGCCTGGCGACTGATTGGTTGTTTTGAGGAGAAGCAGGGGTATTATTCCCAAAATGGAGAGAGTTAAAGGGAAGTCCACCCCAAGAGAGGGGAAGGAGCCCAGGGCGTCGCTCGATGAGGATAAAAAACTAAAACCCAGCCAGAGTAAACTGAGGCCTGAAAGGAGAAGAAAAAAAGCCCTGTGGAGAAGGGATAAGCTCTGGCTCTTGGAATCATAATGGGCGATCAGATAAAGGTGCGGTCCGGGTCTTCCATGGCCGGGTAAGCTCGCGGTGATATTGTGCGAACGGAGGAGCCTTTCCTTTTTCTTCCGACTGATGAGCCAGCGAAAAATAGATGCCGATCCCAAAAGCTTAAACCAAAAAAAAGTATAGAAAGCCAGGAAGGCGACCATTAAGAAGATCAAGATACTGGAAGCGATAGGGAACGAAGGCGCAAGCATTCTGGCGTCGATGGAAATCACGAGGGCCAGCAAAGCAAAGGTCTTTATGACCCCCCAGGGGGTCAAGGGGACGAAAAATTCCTCCCGCTGGAGTAGGTACCCCGAATCTATTAATTTTTTTTCGATAAAAGAGGAGGCCATTTGCTCGCCGGCGCTGCCTACGGCGCGTGGAAAAGCCAGAGATTTGGCAATTTTTACTGCTTCCTCGCCATTAAAATCCATTATCCGCAGTCCCTCCCATGGATAATTTATATAACACAGCTTCCTTCCTGAAAACAAATCCTGTCAACATTACGTAGAAAATGCCCCCTCACCCCGCCCTCTCCCCCAATCTGGGGGAGAGGGGAAGGGTGAGGGGGAGGCCAGGGGGGATTTTCCCCGCCGAGGTAGGATTCTCCGTAAAGGATGGAACTCAAGCAGTGGGTTTATTTTGCCGATAAATTCTCACAAGGTGCAAAAAATCTTTATTAAAAAAATAAGGAGGAAGGCTATGCGTATCCTAATGGTTTTTTTGGCTCTAAGCTGGCTCTTATTTGGCGGCCCGATGGAAGGGATGGGGGCTGACGTGAACGTCGGCGTATCCATAGGAGAAAAAGGATTAAAAGGCTTCTATATTGCCGTCGGCGAATACTATCGGGTGCCTGAGAGGGAGGTAGTCGTCATCAAGCAGAGGCGCATCCCTGACGAAGAAATACCCGTTGTCTTCTTTATTGCGGCGAGAGCGCGCATTTCACCTTCCGTGATTATAGACCTCAGACTGGGGGGAAGGACCTGGATGGAGATTGCTTTCCATTATGGCCTGCGCCCGGATGTATTCTATGTGCCGGTCAAGAGTGAAGTAAAGGGTCCGCCATATGGAAAGGCCTACGGCCATTTTAAGAATAAGGGGAAGAGAGAATCCGGAAAGATCGTGCTCAGGGATGATGAGGTGATAAACCTGGTGAACCTAAGGTTTATCTCCGAACATTATGGATATCCGCCTGAAGCAGTGATTAAGATGCGGTCAGAGGGTAAGAACTTTGTGGCGATTAATGATGCAATCAAGAGGGGCCATAAAGAAAAAGAATGGAAGCAAGACAAGGAATGGAAGGGAGATAAGGAAGATAAATCTATAGCCCAAGGAAAAGAGACGAGAGGAAGAGGGAAGTGGAAATAGTAATTTTACGCTGTGATCATAGGAAGATCCACGAAAAAGGAAAAAGATTTCAATTTCCAGAACGAAATCCCACCTTCTCATAGGTATGATGCAGGCCGCGATCTTTTTCCGCACCCATGGCCTGCATCATTTCATCAGTCATCATCACCCCGTGACGGTACTGGAAGGGCCACATACTCTTGGTATGGAAGATGCCGACACGATCATCATCGCAAAGGATGTGTCCCAAATCTGGCTGAAGGCCAGGCATGGCGCTCAATTGGCCGTTTATAAAAGTGATCCCGCGCTCATCGGCCTGAATTCCCAGGCGTCCGAGAAGATCAGCGATCGTGCTCCCTTCCGGAAGAGATATCTTTAAGTTAGCGAAGCTGCCTTGATCGGCTTCCCCTCCATATCGGGCCAGCGGTCCATACAACCATACGTCCACCGAAACATTTGGCACTTTACCCTCCTCCAATGGGGGGGAAAATGCCCACCTCATCTCCCGGTTGCAGAGGCCAATCCAGAGGGCGGGTGTGCCCATTGATAAAGGCCACCTTCACTTCTTCAGGCGGCAAATTCAGCCGGTTGACTAACTCATTTACAGTAGCCCCTTCCGGTAGGTCGGTTTCAAAAGGGGTCCCTGACCCTGCATCGGGAACGTAGCGGCTTAGGGTAGCGAAAAGTTTCACGCGGACTCGCATTATTACCTCAGGGACACCGTACGATGTCCTGCGCCCACAGGCAATCGGCGCAGGAAGGGTTCCAGCCCCAGCACCCTTCGTTGCGCTCGCGCAGATCGCAGCTTTCGCGAAGGTCGCAATTGGGGCAGGAAGGAAAATGAAATGCCCGAACCTCGCTGCGGAAGCGCACATACTCCTCGGACATCCAGATTTCCGCCAAAGACATCTCGTTCACATTCCACAAAACATATCGGCTCACTTGCTTTTTTCTGCCGTCCACTGCGAAATAGCTGTAATTATGCGCCAAGGCATAGCAGGGCGATATGCCTCCATCCCATCCAACCACAATGGCCCGGTCTTGGACGAATCGGCACCGTCGCTCCGCACCCCAATACATGCGGGGCAATTCCAGAATACCCCACATTACCCAGGCATCGGCTTTCACAGGCCAACTGCCAGAGCTGAACGGAGGGCGGGGTTCATAGCCATAGAGGATTTCGCTGCGCATCTCCTCAGTGTAAGGAAGGACGTTGCTGACCAGAACACGGGACGCTCCCAGTCGGGATGCCAACCCCGTCAATTGCGCCAATTCATCGACATTGCTCCGTAAGGCCACAAACTCGATTCCCAGGGCGGGGGTAAGCGATCCTAATTGGCTTTTCGTCTCATTCAGGATGCGGATGTTATTCAGAATTTGAGAGAGCATTCCCCCGCGGGTTCCTGCATAGGTCTCCGGCTTCACCCCATCCACTGATATGACCAATCGGTCCACGCCCAGCCGAATTAAATCACGAGCCATTTGGCCATCTAACCGGAGGCCATTAGAGCCAACGGTCACGGCCAGATCGCGCTGACGCACCGCCCGGATCATCTCCAAGATGTGGGGATGGGTGAGGGGTTCGCCGAAGCCAGTGAAAACCACACGGGTCAGGCTGGGCAGGTCCTTCAAGCTTTCCATCAGTCTTTGGAATGTGTCCATGGTCATCTGGGCTTCGGGGTCCTCCCAGACGCTACGCATACAGGTCCGACAGTGGAGGTCACAACCAGTGGTTGGTTCTACGTAAAGTTTTCGGGCATTGGGGATACGCGGATGGAGGATCAGATCACCTTCACGCTCATCCAGCCAGTATTCCGTATCCGGAGAAATGGATCGCTGGTTGAAGAACCCTTCGGGGAGGAGTAACCTGTTTCCGTTGTCAGATTTCACCTTGGGCATGATCTTTTCAAAAAGTTAATCGCCCCCTCTCCCTTTCCCTCTCCCCCGCAAAGGGGGGAGACGGTGTGAAAAAATAGATTACCTCCTTCTCCCCCTGGTTGGGGTCCGGGAGCGGGGGGCGGTTAGTGCAGGCAGCATCGGCGGGAGAAGACTCTGCTAAATGGTTCAGCCGTCAGTCCCAAAAGGGAGGCGGGGTGCTTTTTCCCGCCTGATCCATGGAAGAATAACTGCCTCATGATGCCAAGCGAAGCGCCTCCCGCTACCGGACCTGCGAAGGCCATCTGATGTTACGCCAGGTTCTGCAACTTGGCACTAGCATAA
>JACRCA010000220.1 GCA_016234425.1 Deltaproteobacteria bacterium
ATGTTTGGTTAACTTGCCTCTGAACTGGTTTTTAAAAAGGTGTTGACAAAAAGGGATGTTTTTTTCTACTATTCAAAGCGTGTGGGGGGAAAAACAAGTATCTCGTTAATCTTATGAGGTGTGGGTTGAATTTTCTATCATGTCCGTCCCGAGAAAGGAGGTAAAAAATGGCAGAAGCTGAGAAAGGACAAGTTCGTACGATGAAGGCGGGGGATATCAAACCCCCATGGGAGATCAGGGAAATGCCCGAAGCCCCGCCGCTAACCTTCAAATCCCTATTCCAGTGGGCGGGGCCGGCGATTATACTGGGAGCCCTTTCAGTGGGCGGTTTTGAGGCTTACCATGCCGGGTTCATGGGCGCTAAGTTGTTTGTAGGCATCTTCTGGCTTTACTGGGTATCCAGTATCTGCCAGGTATTTCTGAACCAGGAGATCGCCCGCTACACCATGGCCACCGGAGAGACGATTCTCCAAGGATTTACCCGCCTCGGCCCCCCAAGAGTATGGGCCTGGGTATCGGCTATTTTTTGCTGGATTCAGGTGGCCTGGCCGGCCTGGATCACGGGCGCAGCAGCGGGAGCTGCAGCAGTTTTTGGTTTCGGGACCTGGCAGGCTTGGTCCATCGTGGCCCTGGTTGCGGTCTTCATCGTTTTTGCAGCCAGCCGTTATGTGTACAACACTTTGGAAATCGTCATGTACGCAGCGTTCGTCGTGGCCAACGCTGGGCTGGCCTTTTTCACCATAACGATGACTACGCCCGCCGCAGCGGCGGAAACGACCAAAGGCTGGTTGAGTGTGGGGTTGATCCCAGCCGGAATTACCCTGGGAATGATAGGGCCTTTCCTATTGCAGCCGGCTGGCGGATTCTGGAACTTCTGGCATACCTACTGGGTGCGGGAAAAGGGCATGGGCATGGGCAAATATTTTGGCCGGGTTACTGGTCTGGCGTACAAGCCCGAAGACATCCGCAGGACCGGATATATCTTTGATGCGGACAACCCGGTTGAGCTGGCCAAGTTTAAAAAATGGCTGAGGTTGAATAACCTTACCCTGATCGTGTTCTTCATAATTCTCGGAGGGGTTTTCTTTACCTATTTTGCCAGCATGGCTGGTTTTTCAGCAAAGACTGTCTATAAAATGGACGTTCCTTCAGGGTGGAAGATCGCCATCGTCCTGGCAGAGATTTTCAAGTCAGCTTATGGGCAGCTCGGGTTCATGTTCTTCGGGATCATCCTGATCTTTGCCCTCTTCGACTCTCAATTTTCCATCTACGATGGGATCGCCCGCATTTGGGCCGATGCTTTCTTTATCGAGCATCCCGACACCTTTGGGAAGAGATCCTACCGATACTGGTACTTCGTCGTTCTGGGGGCTCTGGTCATCTATGGGTTGTTCGGCATCTGGTTGAAAACCCCCTATATCGTCTGGCTGATCGCCAACTGGCTGGGGACGGCGGCCCAGGCCTACATCACTTTCATGGTGATTACCCTGAACCGCAAACTTCTGCCGGAAAAGATACGACCCAGAGGGGTCTCATTGTGGGTCAACCTCATCTGGGGAATAATCCTCCTGGTTTATTTCTTCGCCTGGACCATCAAGGATCTCCCCTTCTAAGAGCCTTTCACAAGCCGGGGAGGAGTTCCCTCCCCGGTTTTCTCTTTTTAATCCCTCCCCGTTGACAAAATCAAAAAGTTTTTGTTAGAGTCCGCCCAGAAGAATTTTCAAAATTGCCCTTTGCCTCTGAGCGATGAAAATCCCCCCTTGCCCCCCCTTTATGAAAAGGGGGGTTGGGGGGATTTGGAGAGTCATCCCACAGCGGGAAAAGGAGATCGCTATGCAATATGATTTGACCGAAGAACAGATTTTGCTCCGCGATATGGTGCGAAAACTGGCCAAAGAAAAAGTAGAGCCTGGAGCAGCGGCCCGGGATCAGAGGGGGGAATTCAGCCGGGAGAGGATGGGGGGGGAAAGTACCAATAGAAAGCGGCTATCACTAAAGCGTGGGTGATCTTCCCATCCCGGATGAGCCGGGGAATTTCGGCGATGGGCACGCTTTGCACCTCAATGTCTTCGGTGGAATCCTGTTTGGGAGGATTTTTGAAGACGGCATTTTTGATTAGATAAGTATGACAACGGTTGGTATGAATGGCCGGGTTGGGGTGGACTGTGCCCAAAAAGATCGGCTCATCGCCCGCATAACCCGTCTCCTCGAGGAGTTCGCGACTGGCCGCATGTGCCGGGGTATCATCTTCGTCCAGCATTCCCCCCGGAATCTCCAGAGAGATTTCTTTGGTCCCAAAACGATATTGCTTGACCAGGATGACATTCCCCTCGGGTGTGAGCGGAATGACGTTGACCCAGTCTGGGGAATCGATGAGGTAAAAATCATGCTCTCTGCCTGTATGCGGGGAGCGGTAGCGTTCTTTATTCAGGGTGAAAACCCGGCAGGATTGGAGAATCTTGGAATTGAGAAATTTCCAGGGTTGAGCCATGGGTCATCCTTTCCCGGCGAGAATTTCTGTGAGATATCTCACTTCGATGGCCATCCCGCTTTTCTTTGCCCCATGCTTTAATTGCAAATAGCAGCCCGGGCAGGAAGTGATCAGAACCTGAGCTTTGCTCTTCTGAACGTTTTCCATCTTGCGTTGCAAAATCTTCATGGCCAGGTCATAGTTTGACAGATTCAGGCCTGCTCCTCCCCCGCAGCACCAATCTGCCTCGACCATCTCCACGAGATTCAAACCCGGCACCTTCTTCAAAAGTTCTCGTGGCTGGGATCTTATCTTCTGGAAACGGTTCAAATGGCAGGGATCATGGAAGGTAGCAATTTCGCCAAATTCGGTACGCTGAAAGGATAGATCTGAGAGGAATAAAAATTCGCTTATGTCCTTCACCCGACTGCTGAAGTTCTGCGCGAGGCCGGCGAAGCCTGGCTCCTGGCTAAGGAGGATAGAATATTTTTTCAAAAAGGATGAGCAACTGGCACATTCTGTGACCACAGCCTCTACATCAAGGTTCTTGAAAGTTTCTAAGTTTTTCCGGGCCATGATCTTAGCGCCCTCAAGATCACCGTGGCCATAGGCCGGAAGTCCGCAGCAACCATGCTCCGGCCAGAAGACCCGGAACCCTCCTGTGGCAAGCAGACCCAGCGTCGAAAGCCCGATGTTCGGCATGGCGAAATTAAAAGCGCAGCCACCAAAATAAGCCACTCGTCTTTCCTTTTTTCGTTTTTCCTCAAAGAGCCCCGGCCATTGCTCCCGAAGGGATTGACCGGGAAGGGGTGGCAACAAATCCAGAGCCCGGAGGAAATCGCGATTCAACCACGGCAAGAAGCTTAAGGCTCGCATCAGACTTGCGCCGCGCCTTAGAAGAGAGGCCTGCTTGACAGCCGCGGATAGCTTTTTTGGGTCGGGAAGGAGGCGACGGAAGAGATATCGCTGGAGCCACGGTTCCCCGAATTCTCGGAAGTAATCGGAACGCATGGAAACCACGACTTCATCTGTCTCTACTGCCGGGAAACAGGCCTCCACGCAAGCGCGACAGCCCAGGCATTGAAAGAGGGATTCCTTCGTTTCTTCACTCCAGGTGAAGTTTTTATGCAGGAGAGACCGGGCAAGGAAATTCCTGCCCCTCGGGGCCTTGGTCTCGATGCCGGTAACCTGATAGACCGGGCAGGCAGCCAGACAAAACCCGCAGCGGTTACATTTGGCCACTTCGTCTTTTATGACCACTCTCAAAGCCCTCCGTAAAATCGCCCCGGGTTGAGAATGTTCAAGGGGTCGAGGGCATTCTTGATGGCTTTCATGTAGGGGAAAGAAGATCCTGGCTGCCCCCAGGCAGGGGTTCCCCTTTTGATCTCCGGAGAGGCGGCTTCAACTACTAAACTCCCTCCGGCCTCTTCTGCGTCTCTTCTCAGGGTTGAAATGGCTTCTACGATTTTTACTTCCTCTGGGGAGGCAGTTCCTTCATCCAGCAGAAAGAAGACATGGAAAATTCCCGTCCCCAAATGGCCGAGGATAGCGGCCGAGAGAGCGCGCTCCGATGATAATGATTCTATCCTGTGGAACAGTCCCGGACCCCCGGAGAGAGGGGTCGAGATTTTGCAGGAGATAACTGATTTCGATCGGCCCCCCAAGTAACTCTGGATCTCGTTGATTGCTTTCCAAGTCTCCCCCACCGAAGAATCTCGGAGAAGTTGAATGTTAGAAATACCTCCTTTTTCACTGACGCTACAGATCCTTTGGACTTGGGCCTCCACCGCTTCCTCTGCTCCTTCCACTCCGATGAGCAGAAAAAGCTCTCCTGGGGGAACAGATATTTTCGAATTGGCCAGAACTGCTGCCGCCCGTTTATTGAAAAGGAGCAAGGATGAAGGAAGGAGGTCAGAATGAATGATCTGAGAAGCTATCGACCAGACCTGGGGGACCTCCTTGCAGGTAAGGAAAAGGATTGCTTCCTTCTCTGGGATAGGAAGAAGCCGCAGAGTTGCTTCCGCGATAATTCCCAGGGTTCCGAGAGAGCCTATATAAATCTTGGTCATGTCATAACCAGAAACGTTCTTTACAGTCTTCCCTCCTGCCTTGACGATTTCTCCTCCGGGGAGGACTACTTTCATGCCAAGGGTAATGTCTCTGGCGCTCCCATAAAGGAACCTTTTCGGACCGCTGGAGTTTGTGGCGAGAATGCCCCCGATGGTCGCACCGGGGAAGGGCGGGTCCAGAGGGATGAAACAGCGATGTCGGGCCAGCCATTCTTGGAGCGTAATAAGCTTTACGCCGGCTTGCACGGTAAGGGTTAGATTATCCAAGTCGGTCTCCAGGATGCGATCCATCCTGGAGAGTTTGAGTACAGTATCTGCCCGCAAAGGGGGATTGCCCAAGGCAATTTTCGTTCCCCCTCCCATGGGCACTACAGAGAAGTTCTTCTCAGCGGCCAGACGCAGGGCTTCGCCAATTTCTTGGATGCCTTCGGGAAAAGCCACTGCTTTGGGGACTTTCCCATCCACGATGTATCTCTCAACTTCATGAGGCTCCTTAAGAAAGCGTCCTGGACCGAAGATTCTCCCCAGGTCGTCCAAAAAGACTTCCTTCCCCGATGCGCCTCCAGACTTTTGAGAGGAGAGAGAGGAGGATTTTTCGGAGGGAAAGATCTTGCCCGGGTTACAGAAGCCAAAAGGGTCAAGGGCTTCTTTGACTTTGCGCATGAAAGAGAGATCTTCGGGAGAGAAGATCAAATCCATGGATTCAATCTTCTCCATACCGATCCCGTGTTCGCCGCTGATCGTCCCGCCTGCCTGGGCGCAGGCTTGCAGGATCTCTTTCCCTGCCTGAATGACCCGGGCCCTTTCGTTCTCCTCCCGGTCGTCGAAGAGGATCAAGGGGTGGAGGTTTCCGTCGCCGGCGTGGAAGACGTTGCCAATGGTCAGGTTATACTTCTGGCCGATTTCCCCAACCTGGCGCAGAACCCGCGGAAGCTGGGTGCGCGGCACAGTTCCATCAGCACACAGATAACTGGTCTTAACCCGAGCTACGGCTCCAAAGGCGCCCCGGCGCCCTTTCCAGAGAATTTCCCTTTCAGATGCGTCCCTGGCCAGGCGTAATTCGCGCACATGGTTTTGCTGGCAGATTTGCCGGACGCGCTCAGCCTGGCGGTCCATGCCTTCCCTGATTCCGTCAAGCTCGATGATCAAGACACCCTCTGCGTCCAGAGGATAGCCAGCATGAACCGATGCTTCCACAGCTTCCAGGACAACCTTGTCGATCATCTCTAAAGCCGCGGGGATGATGCCAGCGGCAATAATGGCCGAAACAGTTTTGCCAGCATCCTCGAGCCGATCGAAAATCGCCAGAATTGTTTGGATCGACTGAGGCTGGTGGAGAAGGCGGAGGGTGGCCTGGGTGGCGATGCCCAGCGTTCCTTCAGAGCCAACCAAAAGGCCCACAAGGTCATACCCCGGAGTGTCCAGACATTTTCCGCCAAATTGGACGATGTTCCCATCGGGCATGACCATCTCCAGGCCCAGGACATGATTCGTGGTCACCCCATATTTTAAGCAATGAGGGCCGCCTGAGTTTTCTCCCACGTTCCCACCGAGGGTGGAGACTTTCTGACTGGCGGGATCAGGAGCATAAAGATAGCCAAGAGGCGCCAGAGCATTTTGCACCTCCATATTGGTAGCGCCAACCTCCACCTCGGCTCTGAGGTTCTCCAAGTCAATTGAACGGATGGCCTTCATCCGAGAAGTCTCGATGACGACTCCCCCCTGGGTGGGAATAGAGCCGCCAGTGAGGTTCGTTCCTGCGCCCCGCGGTAGATAGGGAATTTTCTCCCGCAAGGCTAGGCGTACTACGGCTGCGATTTGGCCAACGTCTGCTGGAAGGACGACAAAATCAGGGAGGGCATTGACCAGGGAGGCGTCATAGCCATATGCTTTGAGGTGAGGAAAGGAATGTAAGACCCATTCCCGGCCGACGATGGATTGAAGTTCTTTGAGCAGCTTTTTCCTGCGCCTTGGGTCGATCATAAATATAAGGCGTCAGCAATCAGCTCTCAGCGATCAGCTTCACAAGGACATATTCGTCGTTTTTGCTGAGCGCTGATAGCTAATCGCTTATTTTCTGGAGTAGAACTCTTTGGCCGCGGTAGCTCCCGCTCCTCTGGGAACCTCGAAGCCCTGAGCTCGCAGGGTTTGCTCTAAAGCGGTAAGGAAGTAGAGGACATTGGTCTCGCTGGAAGAATGCCCCATCAGGCCCACTCGCCAGATTTTCCCCTTGAGGTTCCCCAGCCCGCCGCCAATTTCCAGGTTATACTCTTCTAAAAGGGTTTTCCGCACCTTGGCGTCGTCGATCCCGGCGGGAATGCTTACCGTGTTCAGGGACCATAGCCGATAAGATTTTTCTGCAAACATGCTAAGACCCATGGCCTCGATTCCCGCAACCAGCGCCAGATGATTGCGGCGATGTCGTTCGTAGCGTCGTTCCAGCCCTTCCTCGCTGACGATGCGCAAGGCTTCCAGAAGGGCGTAGTTCATGCTGATGGGGGCGGTATGATGGTACGTGCGTTCGCTTCCCCAATACTTTCCTAACATAATCATGTCAAGGTACAAGCTCTGCACTTTTTTGGCCCGGCCCTTGGTCTTTTCCATGGCCTTTTGGGAGAAAGTAATCGGCGCAAGGCCTGGAGGACAGCTCAGGCACTTTTGAGTCCCACTGTAGCAGATGTCGACCCCCCATTCATCCACCTTAACGGGATGACCTCCTAGCGAAGTCACTGCATCTACCAGGAGGAGGGTATCCGGATGGTTCTTCAGAATTTTGGGAAATTCTTCTAAGGGCTGGAGGACCCCAGTAGATGTTTCGGCATGAACGATGGCCAAAACCTTGGGCTGGAAATTGCGAAGCTCTTTTTCGACGGCCGCAAGATCAAAAGCTTTTCCCCAGGGTGCGGATAGGGTTCGCAGGTTAGCGCCGCACCGTTCAGCCACGTCCGCCATGCGTTCCCCGAACACGCCATTGACGCAAACCAGGACCCGGTCTCCGGGCTCGACAACGTTGACAAAAGCTGCTTCCATTCCCGCGCTCCCCGTGCCGGAGATGGGAAGGGTCTGGACATTTTTGGTACTGAAAATATACCGCAACAAATCCTGAAGACTGCTCATGATCTTAAAAAATTCGGGGTCCAGATGGCCGACCAAGGGCTTGGCCATGGCCATGAGAACACGCGGGTCTACGTTGCTCGGGCCGGGGCCCATAAGAATACGGGCCGGTGGGTGAAACTCGCCGCTCATAAAACCTCCCTTCAATCAAAAAATTTACGGAAAGAGTTCGCCTCGTTCGTTTGGAAAATTAACATAGGCGATGTACATAATCAAGGAGTTTTGCACCTCTGGAGAGCCAAAAAAAAAATCCAATTTATTAAATAAAGTGTTTGACAAGTTTTAAATATTTCATAAAATAGAGAAGCATTTATCCTATTTTTAAAAAAGAAGGGGGGTGAAGCAAAGTGAACAAGGCGGATTTGGTGGCAGAAGTGGCCAAGGTGGTGGGGAGCAAGAGAAAGGCGGAAGGCGCTGTCTCTTGCGTCTTGGACACAATTACCAGGGCCTTGAAGAAAGGCCAGACGATGACCCTGGTTGGCTTCGGAACATTTAGCGTGGGCAAACGCAAAGCCCGTGTAGGCCGGAACCCCCAGACGGGAAAAGAAATTAAAATCCCGGCCAAAAAGGTCCAAATATTTTCCGCGGTGAAGGCCTTGATAACCGCCGTTAGGTAATGTTAAGCTTTATCAATGGGTCGGAGGCAAGTGACTTTACTTGCTGGTCCTCCGCCCCGCTACTCTC
>JACRCA010000221.1 GCA_016234425.1 Deltaproteobacteria bacterium
GCTCTTTTAGGGCGGTGTCGGGATTTGGCGGAACAGTATGGTGTTCCGCTGGTCATTCATCTTGCGGAGAGCAAGAGTGAAGTTGAAGAAATTTGGAAGAAATATGGAAAAACTCCTGTAAATCACATGGAAAATTTAGGACTCCTCTCTCCCAACTTGATTGCCTGCCACTGCGTCTGGCTCACAGAAGCGGAGATGAATCTCGTAGCTCACCGAGGGGTGAAGGTAGTGCACAATCCGGAGTCCAACATGAAGCTGGCCTCTGGGGTTGCGCCTGTCCCAGAGCTTCTGGCTAAAGGGGTAACGGTGGGGTTGGGCACGGATGGGTGTGCCAGCAATAATAATTTAGATCTTTTTCAGGAGATGGACTCGGCCGCCAAGTTGCACAAGGTGCATCGGTTGGACCCTACGGTGATGCCCTCCAATGTAGTTCTGCAAATGGCTACTCTGGGCGGGGCGAAGGTTTTGGGTTTGGAAAAGGAGATCGGCTCTCTGGAAGTAGGCAAGAAGGCTGATATCATCATTTTAGACCTCAATCGTCCCCATCTTCAGCCCGTCTATAACATCGTCTCGCACCTGGTTTATTCAGCCACTGGTGCAGATGTGCGGGATGTAATCATCGACGGCAAACTGGTCATGCATAACCGAAAAATCCTCACCCTCGAAGAAGAAAAAATTCTCTTCAAGGCTTTTGAGTGGAAGCAGAAGATAACTGCTGGATCAGGGAAAAATCATATAGGAAAGCTTTAAATTCGACCTATGGCAATTGCGTGAGATAGGGAAAGGGGTCCACTCGGGACCCTCTGAGGCACACTTCGTAGTGCAAGTGCGGTCCATTGGTATTTCCGGACACTCCCACGGTTCCAATGGCTTCCCCTTTTCTGACTCTTGTGCCGGTTTTGACGAAAAAATTTTGCAGATGGCCGTAAATTGTGGAAAACCCATATCCATGGTCTATGCAGACAAGGCGCCCATACTCTTGCCCCCAACCTGCAAACCTTACGATCCCCTCTGCGGGAGCCAGGATAGGAGTTCCCACTGGGGCCGCGATGTCCACTGCTCTATGAGGTCTTGTGCCCCCCGAAGCATCGATTTGGCGCGTTTCTCCAAAACCGGAAGTGATGCGGCCAAGGACCGGCCACAGGGATGGCGTGGAGAGCAGGATAGATTTTTGAGCCCCGATGAGCCCTTGGAGTTCCTTCAAGTTTTGCTCTCTTTGCAACGCTTTCTTCCGCAACTCCAGCAGACGCTGGTGGAGATGGCTAATCAATCGGGACCTCTCCCTATCCAGAATGAAGGCCTGTTCCGCCGAAAAAGAAGGTTCCTTGTTAGTGAGCAAATGAGCCTTTTTGGTCACGGGAGTGACTTTGGTTGTCTTTTTCAACTCTTTAACTTCTCCCAGTTCTTTGATCGCTTGCTTTTCCATGGTCTGGACCTTATGCGCTTGTTCTTCCATGGTAGCGATCTTTTCCCCAAGATGGCCTAGCTCTGTTCGTTGAGAAAGAGTATCTATCCTAAGCTTCTGAAGCTCAACAATGTTTCTCCTATTCATCATGTAATCATAGAGGATATATGCATAGAGTAAAAAAGCAAAGCTCAGAAAGACAGCCAAAACATTAAGGAGAGGAGGCGCAATGGTGATTCTGTTAACTTTGGCAGCTTTTGGGGAAAGGATTAAGAAACTGTAACATTTTTTGTCCGATAAGGTTTTCCCAAACACTCTTCAGACCTCATATCAATATGTCATTTTCAGTTTAAATTATCGGATTCTTTTAATAGAAGCTTTAACCTTTCCTTTCTCAAAAAGCTCTGGCGAAAAAGGGGCCCCTTTCAACGGATTCCATACCAATGCCCTCTCCCCACCTATTTTTCGGAAAAAATTGGCTTTTTTGGCCTTGATAAATTTAGATTAATTTGGAATTTGGGTTCAAAAAAAGAAGGACTTTGGGAGAAAAAGGATGGATAATTTAAAATACCCCCCCATCCAAGGGGATGACCTTGCCGGTGATGCAAGATGCTTTATCGGACACAAGGAAGGCTGCTAAGTGACCGACGTCTTCAGGGTAAGCGATCCGCCCCAGCTTGCGCCAGAGCCAGGCAAATTCCCCTTCCCATACCCCTTGATCCACCCGTCACAATCGCTAATTGGTCTTTCAAATCCATTTTTTCCTCATCTTTAGAAAACCTACATCTCTTCTCAATTCTTCGGCTTTATGTTCTCTTTAACCCAAGCAATGATTTCTTCTGTGGATGTTCCCGGGGTGAAGATGGCCTGAATCCCTTGATCTTTCAACCAGGGGATATCTTCGTTGGGAACGATTCCCCCGCCGAAGACCTTGATATCATCAGCTTTTTTTTCTTTGAGGAGCTCAAGGACGCGAGGAAAAAGGTACTTATGGGCACCAGACAGGATACTCATTCCCAACCCGTCCACATCCTCCTGAATGGCAGCATTGACAATCTGTTCAGGGGTCTGGTGCAGGCCGGTGTAAACAACTTCAAACCCTCCATCTCGTAATGCCCTGGCCACCACTTTTGCCCCGCGGTCATGCCCATCAAGGCCCGGCTTGGCTATTAAGATCCTCACTTTTCGCTCCATATCTCCTCCTTAAAGGTTTTGGATTCTTAACCGGCCTTTCGGATTGTTGAAATTGTGTTTCCCTGAATGATCAAAAAATCAGAGGACTTTTCTTTCACCTCGTCGCGGTCGGCGCAAGCAGTCAAGCATCCATTGATGATCAAAAGGAGGTCTGCTCCCTCCTCCGGAGGAATCCAGCTAACCAGTCCAAATAAACCCTCTCGGATATTATGAGCTACCAACCCCCTCTCAATATAGGGATTGCATCCTCCGCAGAATTTGATAGCCAGCCGGGGCATCGAATTCTCCCCCCTGGCTTTCCTCCTCCTATCGTTCCAAGCCCGAACCTCTGCGATCGCTTGCCGGGCTAGTCTCTCTTCCTCACTCACTGTCGCAATTTACCCCGTTAGAAAGCCCCGGCATTTATGCCGGGGATGCTATAAATAGGAAGCATCAGCTCCTTATTGAAGGCGGGGTTAAAGCCCCGTCTTTTCTAACGGGGTTTACTTAGGATATTCATAAAATCCCTTGCCGGTTTTTCTTCCAAAGTGCCCAGCTCGCACCATCTTCCGCAGAAGTGGACAGGGGCGGTATTTGGAATCTCCCAGCTCTTTGTAAAGGTTCTCCTGCACCATTAGAAGAGTATCCAGGCCTACTAAGTCGGCCAGCGCCAGGGGCCCCATGGGGTGGTTCGCTCCGAGCATCATCCCCTTATCGATGTCCTCGGCCGACGCGATTCCTTCTTGCAAAACAAAAATGGCCTCATTGATCATGGGGACAAGAATCCGGTTGACAGCAAACCCAGGAGCCTCATTGACAGCGA
>JACRCA010000206.1 GCA_016234425.1 Deltaproteobacteria bacterium
ATATGTACTGACCAATAAAGGGCGGGTAATTGTTACTGCCATTCTTCATACGCAACATATCCCAATTACAAAACTTTCAGAACTTGCAGCCTGATTATGCTTAACAAAATTTCGAGAGTTTGCAAGTTAGTAATACAGAGATCACAGAGGAGAATAGAAAAATTACAATAGCAAAACAGGTCGTAGGCTCAAATCCTAGATGTCCAGATATTATAAAGATAATCCTGTTTATGGAATAAAGAATGGATGGGTGTAAGCGAATCTTTATAGCTCTTTTTTCTCTGTGACCTCTGTGGCTAATTCTTGTCTGGATAAAATTTGTTATGAATGAAGTGACCCAAGCCATAGCCGATTTCATTGCTCGGGAGACAGGCTTATCCGTCGGGGAAGGTCACAGATTGATCGAGATCCCCCGGGATCCTCAGTGGGGGGACTACGCCTTCCCCTGCTTCTCTTTAGCCAAGGTTAAGCGGAAATCCCCCCAAACTTTGGCTGGAGAGATCGCCCTGAGATTTAAGCCGGAGGGATTGTTAGCCAGTTGCCTTTCCGACGGAGCATACCTTAATTTCCGGATCCACCGACCAGCCTGGGCCGAGATGGTCTTAAGAAGAATCTTTTCCCTGGGCGAACGCTACGGCGAGAGTCAAGAAGGCGTGGCGAAAAGGATTTTAATTGAATTCTCCTCCCCCAATATTGCCAAGCCGTTTCATGTCGGCCATCTCCGCTCTACGATCATTGGCCATTCGCTCTGCCGGATCTTTGAAAAGGGGGGCTATGAGGTGGTCCGGCTTAACCACCTGGGAGATTGGGGCAAGCAGTTTGGTGAAGTCATCACCGCCTTTAAACACTGGGGAGATCCAGCTCAACTGGAAGCGCAGCCCCTAAAGCATCTCTTGGAAGTTTACAGCCGCTTCCACTCGGAAAGCAAAAGGGATGAAATCCTTCACGAGGAAGCGCGAGAGTGGTTCAGGAAATTGGAGGGCGGTGAAACTGAAGCCCGCACCCTCTGGGAAGGATTCCGGAAAATCAGCATCGAAGAGTTCAAGCGGCTATACAGCTTCCTGAGCATTACCTTCGACTCCTACGATGGGGAAAGCTTTTATCGGGACCGAACCGCCGCCTTGGTTGAACGCCTCCGCAAGGCGGGTCTTCTGGTGGAGAGCCAAGGGGCCTGGGTTATTCCGCTGGAAGCCTTCGGGATGCCCCCGGCCCTCATCCTGAAAAAGGACGAAGCTACCCTTTATCTCACTCGGGACATTGCGGCGGCTGAATACCGGTTCCAGAAATGGAACTTCGAAAAGTTAATCTACGTAGTCGGTATCCCCCAGCGGCTCCATTTTCAGCAGTTATTCAAAGTTCTGGAGCTCATGGGCTACGAATGGAGTCAGCGGTTAGTGCATGTAGACTTTGGGCACGTGCTGGGAATGAGCACCCGCCGGGGAGAGGTTGTTTTTCTGCGGGATGTAATCGACGAGGCTGTGCAGCGGGCCGAAAGGGTCATCGAGGAGCGGGGCGAAGATAAGGAAGCCCGCATCGGGAAGATTCCGGAAGAGCAGAAAAAGCATATCGCCCGCGCTGTAGGCCTGGGGGCGATCATCTTTAACGACCTGCGGACAAAGCGCTCTAAGGATGTTGAATTCGACTGGGATCGGATTTTGGCTTTCGAGGGCGCTACGGGACCTTACTGCCAAAATGGACATGTGCGCTGTTGCGGGATTATGAGAAAGCATTCCGGAGAAATAACCGAAAAGGTAGACTTCCAGATTCTCTGCAGCGACGAAGAGTTCGATTTGATCAAACGTTTGGGTCAGCTTCCCAGGATCATCGAGCGAGCTCTGGTGGAGTATGAACCCTCAGTGATTGCGGTTTACACCTTAGAGCTGGCCATGTCGTTCAACGTCTTTCTGGCCAGGTATAGAGTCCTGGGCGATGAAAAAAGAATTACTCAGGCTCGGGTCCTTTTGACGCACTGTGTGAAAGAAGTCCTGGCCACATGTCTAAGAATGCTGGGAATGGAGGCTCTGGAGCGCATGTGATGGAAAACGGGCAGGAAGGGATGAACAAAGCAGCAGGCCGAAGCCGGGAAAAGCGCCGCCCGGGCGGGACAAGCCTCCTGCAACCTCGGAAGGAGGGAAGGAGTATGCAATGGTCTTTCGTCGTCGCCGGCACCCTCCTCTTGGCCCTGGTGGCTTTTATTTCCGGAGTGCGGATGGGGAAAGGGCTCACTGAAATGAGGTACGCGGGGGAACCTTCCTTAAAAGCCCAGGCCAAGGCTCAAAAGGGCTTCCCTTTTCGCTTCGAGCTCAAGGAGCCAGACTCACAGCCCGGCAAGGAAGCCAAGAGCTCGGTGCCCGAATCCTTAGAAAAAAGCAAAGAAAAGATTTCTGAGGAGAAGTTATCGCCACCAGAAGAGAAGGGTCCCACCCCCGGAGCGGTGAAAGTACCCCCCCAGCCAAAAGCCAAATTCACCCTGCAGGTTGCTGCCCTTACCAACCCTGAGGACGCTCGGGAAATGGTGAATCAATTACGGAGTAAAGGATATTCAGCTTACCAGGTCACCGGCAGTGCAGCGGCCAAGGGGATATTGCACCGGGTGCGCATTGGTCATTTTCAATCTCTGGAGGAGGCCCGACAATTTGCCTTGGCCTTCGAAAAAAAAGAAAAGATCAAGCCCATCATCGCCAGCCTGCAGTAAACTTGAAAGAAGAGCGGTCAGCCCCGCGCCTGGCGGGGCAATCAGCGGTCAGCCACATAACAAAAAACCTCAAAGCTGAGCGCTGAAAGCTTAATTATATATTGTGATCGAGCAAGGGTTGTGTTAAAATTTTAAAAATTTCAGGATTTTAAGTACACTGGATTTGGGCCAGGGAGAAGGTTAAGGCCGCTCGATAAATCGGAGCCATAAGAAAAGCAAAGGTTCTCATTGGAGTAAGGCTACTGGCAATGATCGAGATGGTCCATGTAAGCAAGGCTTACGAAGGAAGCACCCAGGCGCTCCTGGACATTAGCCTGAAGGTGGAAAAGGGGAAATTTGTCTACCTTACAGGTCCGAGCGGGGCGGGAAAGACAACGCTCCTCAAGTTACTCTACGCCGCCGAGCGTCCCACAGAAGGAGAAATCCGGGTCAATGGTTTTGATGTAGCTCGGTTGAAATCCCGGGAGATTCCTTACCTGCGGCGAAGCCTGGGGGTAGTTTTTCAGGGTTCCAAACTCCTCTTTCAGCGGACAGTTTTCGAGAATGTGGCTTTTGCCCTGGAAGTCTTGGGGGCGAAAAGGAGGGAGGTCATAAAAAAAACCTCCCAGGCCCTGTGGCTGGTGGGGTTAGAGCGCAAAGGAAGTTGCTTTCCCTCCCAGATTTCAGCTGGAGAACAACAAAGGGTGGCCATCGCCAGAGCGATTGTTAATGAACCCCTGTTGATCCTGGCTGATGAGCCCACGGGGAACATCGATTTTGGGGCGGCCGAGGAAATCGTGCGTCTTTTTGACGAGATAAATTTCCGCGGGGCCACGGTGGTCCTGGCGACGCATAATGAGGGGCTACCGGCGATTCTCCCTAAAGAGAGGATCGTTTTAAACCGAGGCCAAATGGTAGAAAGTTCCTTGTCCAAACCATTGGCTTTCGCCTGAGAGGCCAGCATCGGGAAGAGCCTTTATTCACCGCAGAGGGCGCAGAGACCGCTGAGATAAGGCAGAATCTGATGGGGTTAACGAAAAAAGTCTGGTAATTTATTCTTAATCTTTACGAAGAACATGTTCGACAGTTTTTGCACCAATTTAATGCGCAATATTTCTCCGCGTTCTCTGCGCGCTCCGCGGTGAAACTGTATTTTTATGGGGAGATATTTTTTCCGCCAGGCCTGGCAAAACCTCAGTCAAAACCCATGGATGAATTCCGTCACCCTGGCAACGATAGCCCTTTCTTTTCTGATTCTCGGAATTTTTCTGGTGCTCCTCCTTAACGCCAAAGGATTGATGGAAGAGTGGGGAAGCCGGGTTCGGGTCACGGCTTACCTCAAGGATTTGGCGACCCCGGAGCGAGTGGATCGTCTGAAGGAGAAGATCCGCAGCTTCAAAGAAGTGCGGGGGGTGAGCTACCGTTCCAAGGAGGAAGCTCTGCGGGCCTTGGAGGATAGGCTGCAAGGGCGAAAAGGATTGCTCAGGGGTCTGCCGCGCAATCCCCTGCCTGCCTCCCTGGAGATTCACCTCAAGCCGGAGTATCAAAACTCCGTGGGGGTGCATGCGCTGGTAGAGAAGTTGCGGGAGACTCCAGAGGTTGAAGACTTGCAATTTGGTTCAGAATGGGTGGAGCGGTTCTCCGCTTTTGTGGTGCTCTTCCAGGTTTTGGGTCTGGGTTTGGGCGGGTTGCTTCTTCTGGCCACCATCTTTGTCATCTCGAACACGATTCGCCTGAACATTTTTGCCCGCAGGGAAGAGATTGAGATCATGCGCTATGTAGGAGCGACTGGCTTGTTTATTCGTGCTCCCTTCTATATCGAAGGAGTTTTGCAAGGGTTTTTTGGGGCTGGCCTGGCTTTGGCGGTCCTTTTCGCCTTATTCCAATTGTTCTTGACCAGGATCTACGATCCCCTGAAACACTTGTTAGGGAATTTCCCTCTGCATTTTCTCACTGCGGAACAAGCAGCCGCAGTGGCCCTGGCCGGAGTGGTTTTGGGTCTTTTTGGAACACAGGCATCCGTGGGGAGGTACTTACGCGTTTAACGCCCCTCTTGATCTTAAGTATCCTAACAGCCACCAGTTGGGCAGCCAGCGGGATGGCGGAAACTGAGCTGCAGAAGATGCGGAGCGGAGTAGCTCAGAGCAAGAAGGAGCTGGGCGGGCTCAAGAAAAAGATCCAAGAGGAGAAACAGCGGATTAAAGACATCCACCATAAAGAATCATCGGTGATTTCCCAGCTCAATGACCTGGACCGAAACCTTTCCGAGAGGGAAAAAGAGCTGAAGGCCCTGAGTAAAAAGTTAGGGGTTGTGTCCCGGAAGGTGCAAAAGGCCAACGAGGACCTTGGTTTCTTGACGCAGACCATTACTTCCCATGAGACATTGCTGGCCGGCCGGATGGTGGCCTTGTACAAGTTCGGGGATATGGAAATGCCCCAGGTGCTCTTCTCCTCCCACTCTTACGAAGATCTTTTAAGCAGCCGCCGCTACCTGGCGTTGATTCTCGACCAAGACCGGCAGTTGATCGAAGATTTCCGTCAGCGCCAGACTTTCATAGGAAACTACCGGGAGCAATTGAAGGAAGATGAGCGAGAACTGAAGAAGTTGAGGAGAGAGACAGAGCAAAAAAGGGCGGAAATTCAGAAAGACCGTTCTCAGAAGGCTCGGCTCCTTGAGGCCATTCGCGATGAGAAACGAATCCACTTGGCGGCCATCCAGGAGTTGGAGGCGGCTTCCGCGCAGTTACAGGCTCTAATCGAGCGCTTGGAAAAGGATATCCGGGCCAAAGCGAGGGAAGAATTCTTCACCCCTGCGGCCAAGGGGTTTGGAGCATCGCGGGGGAAGCTGGCTTTTCCGGTGGAGGGCCGGATCCTCAGCACCTTCGGAAAGAATGAAAACCGCAAATTCAACACTTTCACAGTGCAGAAAGGGATTGAGATTGGAGCTGCGGTGGGGGCAGAGGTTCGGGCGGTTTACAACGGGCGGGTGCTCTATGCTGATTGGTTCAAAGGATACGGGAAGATTTTAATCATCGATCACGGGGAGGGCTATTACACCCTCTCAGGCCATGCCTCTGCCCTGCTAAAGGGTGTGGGTGAGGAAGTCCGGAGGGGAGAAGTGGTGGCCCTGGTGGGGGACACGGGTTCGCTAAAAGGACCCTGCCTTTATTTCGAAATTCGCCAGCGGGGAAAGCCCCTGGACCCCCTGGAATGGTTGGCCCGTCAGAAGGGCCGTTAGCCCACTCTCGCAGGAGTCCCATGGGGAAAGGAGAAATCGATGCGTAAATTGGTGACCAAGAAAAAATTTCTGGCTATGGCCTTCCTTCTCATCGCTCTCGGTGTTTTCGTGGGATGGGGAAGGGTACACCGTGTGGGCGCAGACATCAATCCGACTTACGAGAAGCTAAAGCTGTTGGCCGATGTGTTGGCCATCGTGGAGCGCAATTATGTCGAGCCCGTTAACGTCAGCAACCTGATCCATGGGGCCATCAACGGGATGCTAGAGACGCTCGATCCCCACAGTAATTTCATGTCTGCAGATGTCTTCAAAGAAATGCAGACAGAGACAAGAGGGAGCTTCGGGGGGGTGGGGTTTGAGATTACCATTCGGGACAAAGTTCTCACGGTCGTTGCCCCCATCGAGGACACGCCTGCCTTCCGGGCCGGGATCCAGAGCGGAGACCAGATCTTGCGGATCAACGGGAAATCTACCAAAGATATGAACTTGATGGATGCGGTAAAACTGATGCGCGGACCCCAGGGGACACAGGTGACGATAACCATCATGCGCCAGGGGTTTACCGAGCCCAGAGACATCACTCTGACCAGAGCCACCATCCCCATCCGCAGCGTACGCTCGAGAATGCTCGAAGAAGGGTACGGCTACATTAAAATCAACCAGTTCATCGAGAAGACCCATCCGGACATGAAGGCCGCCCTCAGCAAACTGGAGTCCAAGGAGGGAACCCTGAAGGGTTTGATCCTGGACCTGCGCAATGATCCGGGAGGGCTATTGGAACAAGCGGTCAAGGTGGCCGACGAGTTCTTGGAAGCGGGTTTAATTGTCTACACAGAGGGGCGCGTGGAAGGACAGAAAATGAAATTCTACGCCCAGAAAAAAGCCAAAGAGCACGATTACCCGCTCATCGTGCTGGTTAACGCCGGGAGCGCCAGCGCTGCCGAGATTGTAGCCGGCGCCCTTCAGGACCATGGAAGAGCAGTGATTTTGGGTACCCCTACTTTTGGGAAAGGATCGGTGCAAACTATCATTCCCCTTGAAGATGGGTCGGCAATTCGGCTGACCACGGCGCGCTACTATACTCCCAACGGCCGCTCCATCCAGGCTCAGGGGATTGTGCCGGATATCATTGTAGCGGACCTTGTGCCGGAAAGCCAGCGAGCAGCCCCTCCGCGGTTTATGCGGGAAAAAGATTTGGAACACCATCTTAAGGGAGATGAGCAAAAAACTGGGAAAACTCCGGAAAAAATCTTGGATAAGCCCAAAAAAGGAGAGACAGTTGTTAGCCCTGAACGCCAGGAAGATCCACCCTTGGAAAGAGCTTTAGAGCTTTTGAAGACCTGGCAGATCCTGAATAAAATAGTGAAGCAAAAGGCAGCCTAATTCTTTCTCGGGGGGTCATGGTCTGGAGAGAAGCCAGGATTTCTCCTGGCTTTCTTTTTGCCAGGAGAAAATATTCACCGCAGAGGACGCCGAGGCCGCCGAGATATAAATCGTAAATTCTAAAGACGAAATCCTAAACAAATTGGATTCTTAATTTTCTTCGGAATTGAAAATTTCATTTTCTCAGCGTTCTCGGCGATCTCTGTGGTGAATAATTAAAGGGGGTAAGGTACGAAAGTCCCTCTTTTAGATTTAAAAAAACAGTACGGGAAAATCCGGGACGAGCTAAACCAGGCGATTCAAAGCGTGTTGGAGAGCCAGGCCTTCATCCTGGGACCGGTGGTAGAGGCCTTCGAGAGAGAAGTGGCGGCTTTCCTAGGGGTTCCCCATGCCATTGGTGTGGCCTCGGGCACAGACGCTTTACTGCTCTCCTTGATGGCTCTGGGAGTGGAAGCCGGGGACCGGGTGGTCACAGTTTCTTACACTTTTTTCTCCACAGGAGGGTCTATCTCCAGGCTTGGGGCTGCACCCGTTTTCATAGATATTGACCCGCGCACGTATAACATCGACCCCAACAGGCTGGAAGATTACCTGAGGAAAATCCGCCGGAAAGAAGAACGGCCGAAGGTCCTCATCCCCGTACACCTCTTCGGCCAGATGGCTGATATGCAAGCTACGATGGAGCTGTGTCGGTGGTATGGGATAAGGGTGGTGGAAGATGCAGCCCAGGCCATAGGCGCCAGGCAGGAAATTTCTTCTAACTCCAGAAGTGGGGGTTCAAAAGAAGAATGGATGGCTGGAACCGTGGGGGATCTCGGATGCTTCTCTTTCTACCCCAGCAAGAACCTCGGCGGGTTTGGGGATGGAGGATTGGTGGTCACCCGCGATAATGAGCTGGCAGAAAAGGTTCACCTCCTTCGGGTTCATGGGGCCAAGTCCAAGTACCATCACCGGTTGATCGGGATCAACAGCCGATTGGATGCGCTGCAAGCAGCTGTTTTGCGGGTGAAGCTGAAGTATTTAGATCGCTGGATCGAAGCGCGGAGAAGAAATGCCAACCGTTATCGGACTCTCTTTGAGGAGTCCGGATTAAGACCGCCTTCCATTTTTCTTCCGCGCACAAAGAAAGGGCACTACCACATTTTCAACCAGTTTGTCATCCGGACAAATAGAAGGGACGCACTGCGAGAACACCTAACCAGAGAGGGGATCGGGAGCGAAATCTACTATCCCGTCCCCCTTCACCTGCAGGAGTGTTACCGAGACCTGGGGTATCAGCAGGGGGACCTCCCCGAATCAGAGCGGGCTGCCCAAGAAACGGTTGCTTTACCCATTTACCCGGAGCTCACGTTGGGCCAACAGTGGAAGGTTGTACAGGCGATTAAAGATTTTTATACTGTAAACCGCAGAGATCGCCGAGAGCGCTAAGACGAACCTATAGTGAACGGCATAAATAGGTTGACATCGAATGGGCTGTCATTGCGAACGAAGTGAAGTAATCTCATGAGATTGCCGCGTCGTCTGCCTAAGGCGGACTCCTCGCAATGACTATTTTACTAGGCCGTTCACTATAATAGATATTTAAACATTAAAAAGTGCAAAAAGGGGCAAGACAAAGTTTATTTTGATTTTGATTTATTTGGCTCATTTATTCTTTGTGTTCCCTGCGTACTCTGCGGGGAGAATCTAATTTTTTAAGGGAAAAGATGAAAATCTTGGTTAGTGGGGGGGCGGGATTCATCGGGTCTCACGTGGCCGATCGCTACATTGCTGACGGCTACCAGGTGATCGTGATCGATAATTTTATTACAGGGAAGATGGAAAACCTGAATCCACGGGCCCATTTTTACCAGATGGACATCCTGGATGGGGGGATAGAAGAAATTTTTGTCCGCGAACGGCCAGAAGTGGTCAATCATCATGCCGCCCAGATCGATGTTCGGAAATCAGTGCAGGACCCTCTTTTTGATGCAAAGACGAATGTTTTAGGGACGTTAAATCTCCTGGAAAAATCTGTAAAGTATAGGGTACGCCAGTTTCTCTTTGCTTCCTCTGGCGGAGCCATTTATGGGGATCAGCCCGAGGGGGCCCAGGCCGCCAGCGAAGACGATTCCCTGCGTCCCATCAGCCCCTATGGGGTAGCTAAAGCAGCGGCAGAGCTTTACCTTCATTATTACCGAGTTGTCCACGGGCTGAATTTCGTAGCCTTGCGGTATGGAAATGTTTATGGGCCTCGCCAGGATCCCTTCGGAGAGGCAGGGGTGGTGGCTATCTTCACCGAGAAGCTCCTTTCCGGGGGGCAACCGCTCATCAACGGCGACGGGCTGCAGACACGGGATTATGTGTATGTGGAAGACGCAGCCGAGGCTAATGTTTTGGCGCTAAACTCAAAAGCCTCTGGCCCGTTCAACATCGGTACGGGGATTGAAAAAAACGTCAATGAGCTTTTTGGGACGCTCCTTAGGATCGCCGGAAAATCTGTGCCGGAAGTCCATGGTCCACCAAAGCCGGGGGAACAACGGAGGAGCGTTTTGAATTGTTCGAAAGCCCATGCCCACCTCGGGTGGGCACCAAAGTTCTCCTTTGAAAGCGGTTTGCACAAGACGGTAGAATATTTTGAAAAACTTCACCGCCGAGAACGCGGAGAGGGCAGACCTCTGCGGACTCAGCGTGCTCCGCGGTGAAAAAAATTTTTGAGGAAGGGTGAAGGTTTGAAAACCTTGGAGAAGAAAAAGAAATCGACCTTTCGGGAGTATGCCGAAGCGATCGTCATCGCCTTGGTATTGGCTCTTTTCATCCGTACCTTTGTAGTGCAGGCGTTCAAGATCCCTTCAGGCTCAATGGAGCCCACCCTGGAAATCGGAGATCACATCTTAGTGAACAAGTTCATCTATGGTATAAAAATTCCCTTCACTTCTATCAACTCTTTCCCCTGGGAGAAACCCAAACGGGGGGACGTCATCGTTTTCATCTACCCTCTGGAGCGGAGTAAAGATTTTATCAAGCGAGTGGTGGGCGTGGAAGGGGATATAGTGAAGATGGTAAACAAGAAGCTCTTCATTAACGGGTCTGAGGTGCCCGACCCCCAAGCGGTTTACAGGGAAGATGTCATCTTTTCAGCGGAAGTGCAAAAACGAGACAATTTCGGCCCGGTGACCGTTCCCCGGGGAAAGCTATTCGTCCTGGGAGATAACCGAGATCGCAGCCTGGAC
>JACRCA010000207.1 GCA_016234425.1 Deltaproteobacteria bacterium
ATCATGGGGGCCCAAGCCGTACGGTTTCTCCAAGTAGTTAAGAAAAGCCTGGAGAATCCGTATCCTCTACTCCTGGACTGAAAATTTTGCCGGCTGAGCCCCGGGAGAATGAGCATACCAAGAGTTCACTGAAGAATTGAGGTAATTTTTATGCGATCCAAAGCCTTGGAGGGAATCCGGGTTCTGGACCTTACGCAAATTTATGCTGGCCCTTATTGTTCCATGCTTTTTGCAGACATGGGGGCAGAAGTCATTAAAATTGAGCCTCCTCGAGGAGAGATCATCCGCGACAATCCCCCTCTGGTCAAAGAAGGGGAAGGGGGCCCTCATGATCGCAGCCGAAGTGGGTATTTCCTTACTCTCAACCGGAATAAATATGGGATTACTCTAAACTTGAAGCATCCTAAGGCCATAAGCATTTTCAAGGAATTGGTCAAGATCGGGGATGTGGTTCTGGAGAATTATGCTCCCGGAGTAATGAAGCGCCTGGGGATTGACTACCCCGTACTCAAGGAAGTCAACCCTCGGATCATCATGTGCAGTGTCAGCGGATTCGGTCAGTGGGGAGGATATTCGGAGCGACTCTCTTTTGACATCATTGCCCAGGCCATGAGCGGAATGATGTCGGTTACCGGGCATCCAGATTCTCCTCCCACCAAAGTGGGAACCTCATTGGGAGACGTAAGCGCATCTCTTCATGGCGCCTTTGCCATCATGGCTGCCCTCTGGTACAGGGAGAAGACCGGAGTAGGGCAGTATATCGATGTTTCCATGCAAGAAGGCATGGTGGCCATCCTCGAGGGAGGAATCCCACGCTGGACGGTTGGGAAGGAACTCTTGACCCCGATAGGTTCCATGAATCCCCACGAGTGTCCCATGGCCGCTTTCCGGTGCAAGGATGGGTACATCATCATAGCGACCGTGGGAGATGAGCACTGGCAGCGTTTCTGCAGAGCCATTAACCGGCCGGACTGGGCAGCGGATCCCGGATACAGCACCAAACGCCAGCGCTGGGAAAAGAAGTATATCCTCCAGGAAGAGATAGAGAAGATCACCACCCAGTATACGGTCAAAGAAGTGGGCGAGAAGATGGATGGGGAACGGGTGGCCAATTCCCCTATCATGAATATCCAGCAGGTGGTCGATGACCCCCACCTGAATGAGCGCGGCTATTTTGTGGAGGTCGAGCACCCCATCATCGGTAAAGCCAAAATTCCTGGGATTCCCTTCAAACTATCCGAGACGCCTGGCGTCGTCGAGCGTTCCTCCCCACTGGTGGGACAACATAACGAACTCATCCTGGGGAAATATCTGGGACTCAGTCGTGCCGAAGTAAACCAACTCCAGGCCGAGGCAGTCCTCTGAGCTCACCCCTTGGCCGCAGGCCATTAAGAGTTTGTATTTTCTACGTAAATTCCTAAGAAAGTTTCTTGACCGCCGGGTTATCAATCAACCTTTATTTTTTTCAATGGATTTGATATTTCTCTCCACTTCTGGAAAGTTGGGCAGGATTTCTAATGCCCTGGTCCAGGCTTCCTTAGCTTTTTCATTACTTCCCGTGTCTCTATAGACATATCCCAAACTGTAAAAAGCTCGATAATCTGTTGGATCGAGTTCCGTTGCTTCTATCAGATACTTTTCGGCTTCATGCTTTTCTCCTGCCCAGGCCAGCGCATATCCAAGCAGATAAAGTACTTCATAATCTCTTTTAGTCCCCAGTAGTTTCTTTAGAACATCTGCTGCCTGCCCATATTGGCGACTTTCTATCAGCCAACCTGCCAGATCATGTCCGATATCGGCTTCCCCGGGGTACTTTTCGTGTAATTTATCGAACCATTCAATGGCTGAGGCAAATTCTTTCCTTTTGGCATATATCTCTACTAACCCTACTATGGCAACTTTAGAATCAGGGGCTGCTTTTAACATCTTTAAATAGAATTTTTCCATGTCGTGCTTGATTTCTAATACTCTGTCGAGAGAAAGAATGCCTTTTCGCAATAAAATTTCAATATCAGCACCGGCATAGAGTCCAGTATCATCATTAGGACTCCCAAGTATTTTTTTCCCATGCGGGTCTCCATCCCAGCCAGTAATCGTGAAATGGCTATAACTCCATAGGCCCATATCTATGGCGGATAGGGAAAGAAGTTTTGCCTTTTTAGTAATTGCTGGTGAATAACTTATTCCATTAACCCAAAGGGCTAAAGCCATGGCCCCATATAAAGCAATCACTGCCAAGCTGAGAAGCTTCAAGCTTTTGATAATTCGGGAAACTGGCCCAGAAGTTTCTAACAAAAGGAGAAATTCATCTGCCAAAAGTACGAGCCAGAGATACATGATGATAGAGCCTGCCATGGGCATAAAAGCGAAGATGATTTTTCCGCCAACCCGGTAGTTCGTAAAAATATGATTTGCCCAGAAGAGTATGGAGAAGAGGGCCCCGGAAGCCCAAAGGTAACTTACGATTGGGCTGTGGATTTTTGCAGGTGTTTTCGGTGATTGACTCATGAAGATGGCCTTCTTTGTATATTGCTCTCGAGGTAAGGTAAAACACGCTGGGCACCAGCATGATTCGGTTGGATCTTAAGAATTTCCTTAACCGCATTGTAGGCTTCCTCAAATCTTCCCTGTCTTCGATATAAATATTGGAGGAAGTATAGAGTGTCTACGTCCTGGGGGCGAATTCTTAAGGCATATTCATTGTGCATAATAGCCTTTTCAAAGTCTTTCAGCTCTGAGTAGGCTAAAGCAAGATTCCGGGCAGCAAGGAAATCTAAGGGCCGAATCGCCTGGGCTTTTGAATATGACTGGATTGCTTCCTCATATTTTTTCATTTTAAGGAGGCAGTGACCCTTCAGCACGTATCCATCGGGATCTTTCGGACTGGTCTTGATTATATTGTCATAAACCTCCAGAGCCTCATCAAACCGGCTGAGCATTTTCAAGCAATGGGCATAATTTGAGGCATAATGATAGTTTTGGGAGTTTAATTGATAGGCCTTCTGGAGGTAGAAATTGGCCTGCTTAAAATCGCCGTATTTTCTCATGAGAATCTCGCCCAGGTGGAAAGCGTAGCTGGGGTTATTTTCTTCTACCTCCACGGCTTTCTTGTAGTATTGAAGCTCCCTCTCCAGGTTTCCCATTTCTCCATAAATATAAGCCATCCTTTTGTAGGCTTCGGCATTCAAAGGGTTCTTTTTCACGGCATCAGAAAATTGCTCCAGAGCCAGATCATATTTTTTCTCTTTGGCATAGACTACTCCTTTAGAAGAAAAAGCCAGATCCATGTGCTTATTTGCGGAAATGGCGTTGTCGAAAAGGGATATTACCTTCTTGAGTTTTCTATCATCGAGTATGGCTAAATAACGATAAGCATAAATTAGCGACAGATATGAATCTCTTTTATCGAGTGTGTTTGGATTTTCGAGCTTATCAAGGGAGACAAGAAAATTCAGGAAGCTGGTGATATTTTTTTCATTGTAACCTTGGTTAAGAAAGTCCTCGAAAATATCGTGAGATTCTTGATACTTTTCTTCCATCATAAGGCTGGCAGCTAATCCCACTTTAGCATCATAACTATTTTTATTTCTCTGAAGGGCCTTCTGATAGGTCAGCCTGGCGTTGGGATAATCTTCCACGAAGAAATATAAATCTGCTAACCAGAGATAGTTTTCTAATTTAGATGGGTTTTCTTCCATCTGATCGATTAAGGATTTTTTGGTTGTTTCTATGAGCTGCAGGTTATAGGAGAGTCCATAATGAATACGCCAGGCGTGGGACGCCTTGCGGTATAACCCGAGCTCGTAATAGATGAAGGCTTCGAGACCAGGGAGTGAAAACTGGAGCAAACGGGGATTAGATTTGTAATAATGAGGGAGTAGATGGTAGAGACCCAGGATAATTAATAGGATAAGAAAGATCCATCTAGATATTTTTCTGCGCAAGTTTGCCATATGGAATATCAGCCAGATTGGATGTGCAATTTTAGAGCCATCAGGGTTCTGATTTGCATTGGGTGCCTAATGTTCCGATGAGTGCCTTTTGGACAACCTGCCTAATCGGTCCGGGCCGACCCATTGTGATAAGAACAGTAACTTTCCCAATCCTCAATCATTATCGGCTCTTATGAAGATTTCCTTTAATCCGCGGATTTCCTCCGGGGAGTTGGGATCAGCCTTTGACAATGGACATGTCATTTTGTATGATCTTTTCATGCCCCTAACATCCAGGGGAGATCTTCGATGCTATTTCTGATTACTTTGGAGTGTCCCGTGATGATATTCTGAGGAGCCGTGACCAAAGCGGATCAAGGATTTTTGGCAAAGCTGGAGGGGGAGGGGCTCCTGAAAAAACATCTCGAAAGCATCGACAACAGATTGTCCCATGTCCAGGGCTGACCCCAGCCGAGGGAAGAACAGACCAACAAATTGAAGGAGAGATAATGCCGAAGGTAAGCGTTCGATCCATCCAGGGAAAGCAACTGATGGGTACGGCGCGGCAGCATGCCGTGATTTTTGATCAACCATCCGAGAAAGGGGGAACGGATCTCGGGTTTACACCCACGGAACTTTTCCTATTTGCTCTGGGCTCTTGCCTGAGCTATAACATGCTCGCTTATGGGCAGCGCAATGGAATGAAAATCGACCGATTGCAGGTGGAGCTGGTTGACGAAGTTTCCAAATCGCCGGAGAGGATTAGTAAAGTAACCGCCCAGATTAACATTTCCGGCGAGTTGGGCGAGGAAGAAGTCAGCCGCCTCCTGCGCTCAGCCAAAGGATGCAAGATTCACAATACCTTAAGTGCAGTTCCCGAGATTGAGGTGGCGATCCAAAAAATGTGAGCTGCCGCTATATTCGCGGTTTTAATTCCTTCAGCCGACCTGCAAAGGGGTGGCAGGAATGAATTCTATCCCTGGACCTTCACTCCTTTCTCAAGCCCAATTGGTTTATCAGCTTCCCCCACTGATCGCTGAGCTCTTTGATATCTTTGGCCAGTCCTTCCGGGTCCCGGTAAACAATGGGCATATCTAAAGTGTGCATGGTTTTCCTAAATTCTGGATTGTCCAACTCTTGCTTATAGGCTTCGTGGAGTTTATCCACGATGGGCCCGGGAATTCCTTTGGGACCGACAATCCCTACGAGGCTGCTTGCCGAGATTTTGTAGCCCAGTTCAACCCAGGTAGGAATGTCTGGGTACTTGGTCAAACGCTCTGGCATATAGGTGGAAAGGAGTCTCAGGGTACCGCTCTCCACGTGGGGCTTCCATTCGGAAGAACAAGCTTCCACATCCACATGTCCCCCAAGAAGGGCTGTGGTAGCTGGATGGCCTCCTTCGAAAGGGATATGGGTCCACTTAATCTTTTCCTGCAGAGCCAGGGCTTCCATCACCAGGTGGTGAAGGGTTCCTGGTCCTGAGGTGCTATATTTGATCTTTCCCGGGTTAGCTTTGGCATACTCGATAAGTTCCCTAAAAGTCTTCCAGGGAGAATCAGCCCGCACGGCCACGCCCATGGTATAGTCACCATATCGCATGATAGGGGTGAAGTCTTGGGTGACATCGTAAGGCACCTTGCGCATATGCTGGCTCAGGATTCCAGCCAAAGAAATGTTACCAATGGTGTACCCGTCAGGTTTCTCATTCTTCAAGAGAGCTAACCCAACGGCCGACCCTCCCCCCGGTTTATTCAAGACCACGATGGGTTGCCCTAAGAATTTGCTGGCAGCTTCAGAGAGGGCCCGAATTGTAACATCGGTTGATCCCCCCACTGCCCAGCCCACCATAAAAGTGATGGGCTTGATGGGGTATTGGGCCCATGCGGTTTGAAGTACGGTGAGAGAGATAACGGTCGTCAATAAGATTGTGGCGGTCCACACTATTACGGAACCTTTCTTCATGATCAACCCCCCTTTCTTTTTAAGATATTTCCCATTTTAGAATTTAGCTTTGCTAAATAAATCGTAGATAACAGTCCCTTCAGACTGGGCTGGTGCGGGGATGTTGATGGCATAACTGATGGTCGGCGCAATGTCGACCAATCGTAAGGGGTTTGGCCTCCGCCAGCCCTTACGGATTCCGGGGCCTTTAAAGACATACATCGCCTCTATCGTCCCCATACCCAATCTGGCATTGGGAAGAATTGAGGAGTGAATCGAGGCGAAGCGGGGTTTCTCATAATTCACCGGTGGCACCCGAATGGTTCCCGAGGCTTCATAGCGGGGGTCAAGGATATAGATGATATCCCCGGCATTGGGGCCACAGTGCAATAAAGGCTCGGCTTCTTCACGCTTTAGGGCAAGAATTACAGGATGCTTGCCAGTTTTCGGGTCAATCGTATTGTAAAGTAATCGAATGATCTCTTCTCGTACTTGCTCGTATCCCTTTCCAGGCTCAACAATGCCATCAGGATCTCTTCCTTTTAAATTGACGTAGATCTGAACAGCCCACCCATATTGGGCAAAAGCCTTGGTCTTGGACCAATCTGGCTCACGAACGGTTTCCACTTCCCCTCTTTCATTTCGCTTGGTCTTGAGAGTAACAAGGCCAGCATTGATCAAAATATTGTTGATCAGAAACTCCTGAACTCCTGGCAGGTGGCCATGATCAGACACAACAGCAACCAATGTCTCGGCCGTAGCATTCTTTAGAATCGTTCCCACCAGGCGGTCGGCCATGGCATATGTGGTTTCGATGATCTTCCATTTTTTCTCTGCTGTTTTCGCATCGTAATAGATTCCTACAGGATCAAAGTGCCAGAACTGGTGCTTAGCGAAATCGATGGCATGCCATTGCATGGCGAAAAAGTCCCAGGGATGATTCTTAAAAACATAGGAGGCATATTTCTCCATTAGGGCCGTATGGTAATCCGCTTCCTCCACCCAGGTCTCCTCGTTGGTCCAGCCAAAGATATAGGGCTGGAGGCCGATATATTCGATGAAAGGACCACACTCTTTGACTAATTTTTTTTCCAAAGATCGGGGATGGGAGAAGCCCTCTGTCGGATAGACTTGGGAGCATAACAGTTTGATTTTTTTGGCGTCCGGGGAAAGCTCGATCAATTTCATGCGAAAGGCTGCCTGACATTTTTTCCTGGAACCGGCAAAGTATGCTGTGATCATGTTCGACCACTCATTTGGAACAAGGTTGGCCACCGCTTTCTTAGCATCTTTTTCCGGAGAAATGAGGAGGTGGTCATATCCTTTCCCTTGGGAGTCGATTAAAAGGAGATGGAAGGCAACATCACCAGCCCCAGGAGCGATGGAGATCTTTTCTTCCAATGCGGGAGATTGGCTCGGGGGTAAATTCGCCCAGTCACTTTGAGGCCTGAATTCCACTTTGATAGACCGGGTATAATTTTCCGAAGAATAAATCCGTGAAGGATGGACAGCCACGGCACTGCTTCCCCAGTAATGGTCCACAATTCCTGCGGGGGCACAATGGCCATCAATTTGGTAACCATGCTTCAGGCGAGGCGGCCAGGTCCCTGGATATTTGAAAAGAAAGGCTTGCTTGCCCAAGCGGTCCACAACCTGCCAAAGATGTTCAGCCTTACAATATTGAGAATCGAAGCCCGTGTGCACGACGTCCAATGGCTCTCCAGGAACATGGATAGTCATGTCATAGACTCCGCTGGTTCCGGGATAAGCGCCAGTCATAATGACAGACCAATTTGGCTGCGTTGCCGTCGGATACTCCGGCCAAGCATAACCAGAAGTCCCTTCCTGGATCAGCTTCTTAAAAGTGGGCAT
>JACRCA010000208.1 GCA_016234425.1 Deltaproteobacteria bacterium
AACGACATCTTCCGCCAGCTTCTAACCGATACCCTGAGCACTCAATTTCCTCACATGGTAATAGAGGAAGCAGCGGATGGCAGGGAAGCTTTGCCAAAAGTCGAAGCCCTTCTACCTGACCTTGTATTCATGGACATCAAATTGCCAGATGAAAACGGCCTCGAGTTAACTCAAAAAGTAAAAACAAAATATCCCGAGACAATCGTTGTGATGCTCACCAATTATGATTTACCGGAATATCGTGAGGCTGCCCATCGAATTGGAGCCAATTATTTCATCGTAAAGGGCTCAACTACAAATGAAGAGATCGTGACTTTGACGGATTCCATTTTGTTAGACCTTGGTTTTAGTTTAGATGGCTCAAAAGGTGGAAATCTATCTAAGAGAAACTTAGGAAGGGAGAATGGCCATGGGAAAAAAGATTGAGTGGGAAACTGATATGAACGTTGCTTTGTCTCGATCCCGGGCCGGGAAGACACGGATGGAGTTTCCAGTCTCCAGTCCTGTTGTCAGTGATGTTGTCCTATGTTATTTTAAACGAACATGGAAGCCCAAGGGGAGGTGAGGAAAATGGGGGGAGCGATAATCGTTTTTTTCTGGGGTTACTTCTCTTTTCCAGCGCTTCCGCGGAGATATGTGTTGACTGTCACAGGAAGGTCACACCGAACATTGTCTCTGATTGGCAGCTAAGCAAGCATAGCAAGAATAACGTTGATTGCTCGGTCTGCCACGGAGACCTGCATCAATCTGAGCGGGATGTGGCCAAGGCCGAAATTCTGGCACCGGGAATTTGTGCCACTTGCCACGAAGTACGGATGCAGCAATTCAAGAGTGGGAAGCACGCCCTCGGCTGGGCTGCGATGAAAGCCATGCCGACCATCCACTGGCAGCCCATGGCCACCACCGAAGGGATGAAGGGCTGCGGAGGATGTCACAAAATCGGGTTGAAGACCTATGCCTATGCCTTTCCCGATCTGCTCACTTTTCACGATGCCCCCACCGTGATTGAGCAGAAACTCTTTGTGATGTTTTTAGAACATCGGATGAGAACCTTCCAGGGGGCATTTCACAACAATCCCGACTACACCCTCTGGTATGGCTGGAGTGAAATGCAACGAAGCTTAACCGAGATTAAAACCATGGCCAAAGAGCTGAGGGAGAGTCACAAAAAAATTAAAAAATAGTGCTATAATACCCACAAAATAAACCGATAGGGAGATTGGGAGATAGGGGGAAGGGGGGAATAGCGCTCCCATTTCATGTCAATTGTATCTCCAGGCCAGGCTGAAGAGCCTCTCATTTTAACGATCGACATCGGGACCTCCGTAGTGCGGACCGCTCTCTTCGATCGGTTGGGGCGAGCTGTGGGAGGATTTGAGGCCCGCCAAATGCATGAAATCCGGACCACTTCCCAAGGTGCATCTGAAACAGATCCTGATTCTCTGCTCGAAGTTGTCTTTGACTGTCTGGATCGGGTATTGGCTACAGCTGGACATTTCAGCAACAAAATTGCGGGGGTGGCCTCCTGCACCTTCGTCAGCAACATCCTGGGAATCGACAAGAGTAAACGGGCTGTGATGCCCCTCACGACCTATGCAGATACCCGCGCAGCCGCAGAGGTGCCAGGATTGAAGGCCGATTTTGACGAAGCGGCTTTTCATGACCGGACAGGGTGTCGATTCCATCCCAGCTACTTACCAGCACGTTTCCGCTGGCTGGCCCGTAGCCAACCAGACCTCTTTCATCGGGTGGCCCGCTGGGTATCGATCGGCGAATATCTGGAGTTGAAGCTCTTCGGGGAAACAGCGGTGAGCTACTCGGTGGCCTCCTGGACAGGGTTGCTAAACCGATCCAGTTTGTCATGGGATAAAACACTTCTCTCAGGGCTTCCCGTGCAGATAGAGCAGATTTCCCCACTAACTGATGTAAATATTCCCAGGCGGGGTCTGCGACCAGAGTTTGCCGCCCGCTGGCCAATTCTCCGCGACCTGCCCTGGTTTCCGGCGGTGGGCGATGGAGCAACGGCAAACATTGGCAGTGGTTGTATTTCCCCCGCGCGGGTTGCTTTATCCGGGGGAACAACGAGCGCCGTGCGCGCTATCCTCACCAACCCTCCTGAGCATTTACCCTCTGGCCTGTGGTCTTACCGGGTAGATGGACGACGCTCGCTACTCGGTGGAGCTTTGAGTGAAGGGGGAAGCGTTTTTGGCTGGATGAAATCGACGTTGCACCTGGAGAATCTTTCGGGAATAGAGGAGCTCCTGGCAGCCATGGAGCCCGATGGTCATGGCCTCACCGTTCTGCCCTTCCTGGCCGGAGAACGCAGCCCCGGATGGGCAGGGCATGCGCGGGGCACGATCCACGGTCTATCGCTGGCCACCACTCCCCTGGACATCCTGCGTGCAGGGTTAGAGGCAGTGGCCTACCGCATTGCTCTGGTCTTTGATTTGCTGCGCAAAGTACTACCGGCTGATCCGCAAGTCGTAGCCAGCGGGGGAGCGCTGCTCAGCTCCCCCGCCTGGCTTCAGATCATGACTGACGTGCTGGGCAGGCCGGTTTTTGTTTCCGGGGTTCAGGAGGCTTCAGGGAGAGGAGCGGCTCTGTTAGCCCTTGAAGCCTTAGGCGTGCTGCCTGATCTCGAGGCAGCGCCAGATTTTGTAGCTGCCGTATACCAGCCCAATTTCAGCAGACATGCCCGCTACCAAAAAGCTATGATACGGCAACAGAAACTGTATGAAAAGTTGGTTAAATCTGAAATCCTAAATCCGGAATCCTAAACAAATCCGAATGCTCAAATTTCGAAAGGTTTTCTATTTTGATTACATAGAAAATACCTTCAAATCCCCCCAACCCCCCTTTGCTAAAGGGGGAGGTGTGAAAAAATTCATTACATCCTTTTCCCCCTTGTCGGCGTCCGGGAGCGGGGGGCGGTGAGCGCTGGCAGCATCGGCGGGAGAAGACTGTGTTGGAGCGTTCAGCCGTCGATCCGAAAAGGGAGGCGG
>JACRCA010000026.1 GCA_016234425.1 Deltaproteobacteria bacterium
GGCGGCCGCTTCCCATACCGGGGCCCTAACCGGGTCGGACGCGGTCTACAATGCCGTCTTCAGGCAAAAAGGCATTACCCGTGTATATGCTCAGGAAGACCTCATTGAGGTGGCCTCATTATTTTCAAAATGTCCACCGCCCAAGGGGCGAAGGGTCGGTATCGTCACCACCACCGGGGGCGGGGCTATGCACCTGGCCGACGAATGCGCTTACCTGGGGATGGAGCTTCCCAGCCCCTCGCCTAAAACGGCCGAAGAGGCTTCGCGGGGGCTGCCACCCTTTGCTTCGCTTTCCAACCCTTTGGACGTGACCATGTCCGGAGTTGGGGGAGGATACCGCCAGAGCCTGGACCTCTTTTTAAAAGATGAAAACTTTGATCTGGTCGTGGCCGTAGTGGGAACTTCCAGCCAGTTCGCGCCAGAGATGGGCGTGAAGCCCATCCTGGAGCAGGACAGGTCCTCGACCAAGCCCCTGGCCGTTTTCTTGAACCCGGATGCCCAGGTTGCTCTTCGCCTTCTGGAAGAGAATGGAATTCCCACCTTCAGAACGCCCGAGGGCTGTGCCAGAGCCTTAAAGCATTTCATTGATAGAGGAGAGTTCTTGAAAAAGAAATCCATTGAACGCCATGACCCATCTCCATGAACAGGGGTTTGGGTTCTGAAGTATTCCTTTTGGGGGAAAAAGAGTCCTGGCAGTCGATGCCTTAGTTGTCCTTAATTAATTTTTCGGCAATAAATATGATGGACTCGTAAAAAGTCGTCATTCCCGCGTAGGCGGGACACGAAACTCATTGAAAAGACTGGATTCCCGTTTTCACGGGAATGACAGAAAAGTGAATTTACGGACTTTTTACAAAGCCATCAATTTATGATGATCTCGTAAAAAGTCAACAAATAGCACTCTGTCATTCTGAGCAAAGCGAAGAATCTAATAATATCAATGAGTTTTAGATCCTTCACGGAGTTTACCCTGAGCCAAAGATCGAGACCCTTCGTTTCACTCAGGGTGACGGGGCGAAGGGTTCAGGATGACAAATCAGGACTTTTTACGAGACCATCCATTTTGGTTTTTGTTGTTTGATTTTTGAATTTATTTAGTCGCAGCGTTCTCTGGGATCTCCGCGGTGAAAAGGTTTGGAGAAAAAAATGAAAGTCTTGGTCATCGGTAGCGGGGGCAGGGAGCACACTCTGGTCTGGAAGATCGCCCAGAGTCCCGCGGTGAAGAAAATTTTCTGTGCCCCGGGGAATGCCGGAATTGCCCAGCAGGCGGAGTGCCTGCCTATTCAGGCCGACGATGTAAAATCTCTTACCGCCTGGGCCGAAAGAGATAGGATCGATCTCACCGTCGTCGGCCCGGAAGCTCCGCTGACCATGGGTATGGTGGACGCTTTCGAGGCGCGGGGGCTAAGAATTTTTGGCCCCAGCCAGAAGGCCGCAGAAATCGAGGGAAGCAAGGCCTTTGCCAAGGACTTGATGAAAAAATACGGTATCCCTTCAGGAGAATTCCAGATCTTTAGAGATTTCGAAGCCGCGGTCAGGTATGTGCAGAAAAAGCCAGTACCCCTCGTTGTCAAAGCCGATGGCTTAGCCGCAGGAAAAGGGGTCATCATCTGTCATACCTCGGAAGAGACTCTGGCGGCGCTGGATCTCATCATGGTTAAAAAGGCCTTTGGGGCTGCTGGTAGACAGGTAGTAATCGAGGAGTTTCTCCACGGGGAAGAAGCCTCCTTTCTGGCTTTCACGGACGGCGAAACGATCTTGCCCCTTCCTTCTTGCCAGGACCATAAACCCATATTTGATAATGACCAGGGTCCGAACACAGGGGGCATGGGAGCCTATTCGCCCGCACCGGTGGTAACCGAGAAGGTGCACCTTGAGGTCATAGAAAAGGTCCTGGTCCCTACTGTACAGGGAATGGCTGAAGAGGGAAGGAAATATCGGGGAGTCCTTTACGCCGGGCTGATGATTCAGGATGGTCAAGCCAAAGTCCTGGAGTTCAACGCCCGTATGGGCGACCCGGAGACCCAGCCTCTTCTGATGCGCATGAAGAGCGATCTGGTCCCCGTGCTGGAAGCAACGATTGAGGGGCATTTATCAAACCAGAAAGTTGCCTGGGAAGATCGGCCGGCCGTCTGCGTGGTCATGGCCTCCGCGGGTTATCCGGGATCTTATGAAAAAGGGAAAGTGATTTCCGGCCTGGGGGAAGCCGCGAAAGTACCCGACGCCTTCGTCTTCCACGCCGGAACGGCTTTAAAAGACGGAAAGATTGTCACTAGCGGGGGAAGGGTCCTGGGAGTTACGGCCTTAGGCCAAGGAATCCGAGATGCCATCGGAAGGGCCTATGAGGTCGCGGGAAAGATTTCCTGGGAGGGAGCGTATTATCGAAAAGATATTGGCCAAAAAGCCCTAAAACAAGGGATGAAAAAATGAAGACAAAAAAACCGTTGGTGGCTATCGTCATGGGAAGTGAATCGGACTTTCCGGTTATGGAGGAGACGGCCAATGTCCTTGACGATTTTCAGGTGCCCTACGAAATAACCGTCGCCTCAGCTCATCGATCCC
>JACRCA010000205.1 GCA_016234425.1 Deltaproteobacteria bacterium
GGATTCGCTTAGCTGGAAACCAAACATTCCATTAATTCCCCGTACCCAAGAACTCCATCTCTTCTTAAAATTTTCTGGACCATACCAATCCCATATGACAAACGATATTGAGATCTCTGTAACACCCACTTTTCTGTCACTCCCGCGAAAGCGGGAGTCCAGAAAGGCCCTGAAAATACTGGATTCCTGCTCCCCGCTTTCGCGAGGACAAGTTTCGCAGGAATGACAAAATCATATCACGCAGGCCTTTTTCAGAGATCTCATATTTATTTCTTGACAGGCCGGAGGGAAAAATCTATTATAAAGACATAAGGTGCCAAGAGTTTTGGTTGGGGACAGAAACAGGCCGCAAAGCTCTCGATGCTTATGCGGTTTTTTTTTGACTCGGACCTTGGCGCTGGCATCTTATCAATGCCAAAATGAAGGGAGGTGAAAAGTAATGCCCAGAGGTCGAGTCAAATGGTTCAATGAGCAAAAGGGGTTTGGATTTATTTCCCAAGAAGGTGGCGATGATTTATTCGTGCACTTCTCATCCATTAAACAAGAAGGATTCAAGGTTCTTCGTGAAGGGGATGAGGTCGAGTTTGAAATCGCCCCAGGAAAGAAGGGCTTACAGGCTGTTGACGTGGTGAAGTGCTAAGAATCCCAAAATCAGACCTTCAGACCCCGGGGGAAGATCAAAACCCCGGGGTCTCTTCCAAGGATAACGCTCTGTTTGGCCTGGATTATTAGAAAAAATTAAGGAGGGAAAATGAATACGAAAATCTATGTGGGCAACCTCTCTTCCCAGATAACCGAACCAGAGCTCAAGAACCACTTCTCTCAGGCCGGAGACGTTGTTTCGGTTAAGATTTTAAAAGACCATCAAACTGGCCAATCGCGGGGATTTGCCTTCGTGGAAATGTCCACCCGCAGGGAAGCCCAGAAGGCCATTTCCATGTTGAATAAGAGAAGTTTTATGGAAAAAGAGTTGCTGGTAAAAGAAGCCAGAGTCCGCCGCGGTTTCCGCAGGAGAAGCTGGTAGGGAGGAATCTCCATGGAGGGCTGGATAAGGTCCCAGAGCGACCAGACGAGGAAGAGACGCAGGCTAAGGATTATCATCCCGGCATATCCGGCATTCAACATTTACTCACGCGTCGCCCGGCTGACCACCGCCCTGGGCCCGGTGAGCGTGGCCACCTCCGTCCATGATATGGAAGGATGGGATGTGGAGGTCATCGATGAAAATAATTACCGGCGAGCGGGGCCCAAAGACGATGCGGGCATGCCGGACCATGCCACCCTGCAGAAGTTGAGGCCAGCAGATGTCGTGGGCTTCTACGGAGGGTTGACCAGCACGATCCCAAGGCTTTATGAGCTGGCCCGGTTTTACAGGAAACGAGGCATCATGAGGATTGCCGGTGGGCAGCACTTCATCGAGGAGAACATTACCGAAGCCCTGCAAAGCGGGGTAGACGTGGTGGTGATTGGAGAAGGGGAAGAGACGATCAAGGAACTCCTGTTGGCCTGCGAAGGGAGACGTCCCCAGAGCGAAATCGCCGGCATTGCTTATTTGGATAAGGATCAGCTGATCCAGACCCGGGAGCGGGCGCCTTTAAGTGACTTTGACAGGCTGCCTATCCCTGACTTCTCCCTGGTCCGCTACGCCAAAATTAAGATTTACCCGGTAGGACGCGTTCGGGGATGCGGGATGGATTGTGAGTTTTGCACCGTAAAGGGAAAAGCACGGTATGCCAGTGGGGAACGTCTGATGGAGCAAATTTCTTCCCTTTTTGAGACGCGGGGAGCCAAGCGCTTTTTCATTGTCGATGATCTTTTTGGTCAGGACCGGCTGGAGACGCTCAGGCTCTGCCAACTGCTCCAAGACTACCAGAAAATGGTCAAGAAGCGATTTAAGATAACGGTTCAAATCCGGTTGGACAAAGCTAAGGATGCTGAGCTCCTCCGAACCATGCGCGAGGCAGGAATCAATCAGGTGGCCATCGGATTCGAATCGCCCATCGGGGAGGAGCTGAAAGCCATGGACAAGCGGCTAAAGCCCGAAGATATGGTCTCCTTATCCCGGTTGTTTCACAAAGCAGGCTTTCTGGTCCATGGAATGTTTATATTTGGGTATCCCCTTACGGAAGGCGCGAATTTCCGGATGCCGGCAAAGGAACGGATCGGACGACTGCGAGAATTCATCAAGCGGGCGCGGGTGGATACGGTGCAAGTTCTGTTGCCTGTGCCGCTTCCCGGCACGGAGCTGACCCATAGACTTAAGCAGCAGAACAGGATTTATTCCAAGGATTATCTCGGGTGGGAATACTACGACGGAAACTTTCCGCTCTTTGTTCCTGACGAGCCCATGACCCCAGAAGAAATGCAGGCCTCCATCCGTCTCATCATGGGCAGGTTTTATCGATTCAAGCACATGTTTCAAATTGGGTTCAACATCCTTTCCTTCCCTCTACTTTTCTTCTATCTCCACAACCTCAGAAGAGGATGGAGGAAGTGGTACCGGATCTGGACGAATAGCGTGACGAGATTCGGTGGGTGGTTGATCCTGCGAAGGTGGTTTTCCGAATTCAAGAAAGATAGCTTCTCCAGCAAGCTTGCGGAAGCAAAAAAAATGCTTGCCCATTCGTAACCCAGCATTTGGGGAACAAGGCCGTACAAGATTTTCCCTTTATATTTTAGCCGGGAATGGAGTTTGTTATGAATGACTGGATATTCGTATCGGTAATCGGGCGGGACCGGCCGGGAATCGTGGCCAGCGTTTCGACAGTTCTATACCAGAATCGCTGTAACATCGAAGATCTTTCCCAGACCGCCATGCGAGGTCAGTTTGCCATGATCCTAATTGCCTCTACCTTGAGGGAGGATGCGCTCAGTGGCTTGCAGAGGGATTTTCAAGAATTGGCCAGATACCTGGACCTGGACATCAATCTGAAGAAAATTAGGCCAGAAGAATTAGCTCCCTATGATGCCGGAGAGACCGAGCCTTTTATTATCACGGTCCAAGGAGAAGATCGGCCCGGTCTCGTTTACGGGATCAGCGAGATTTTGGCGGAGCGGGGCATCAACATCACCAATCTGGATGCTCGCGTGGCCCGGCTCGGCGGGAAGCAGGAGTATATTCAGCTCTTCGAGGTGGACGTCCCCAAGGGTCTCGATCACAGCCTCATACAGGACCGATTGTGGAAGCGAGGGCAGGAGATGGGGGTGGCTGTAGATTTGCAGCACCGCGATATTTTCCGGGCGATTAACCGCATATAAAAATACAGTTTCGAGTTGCGGGTTTCGAGTTTGCAGAAACGGACTCCTAATTATCAACTAAGGCAAGACAAAGGCCATGCTCAGTTCTGAAGAAATCATCCGTACGGTGGAGATGCTGAAAAATGAGAACCTGGATGTGCGCACCGTTACGCTGGGAATCAGCCTGAGGGATTGCGTCAGTACGGCCACTGCAGACCTTTGCGCCCGGATTCGCCGAAAAATTAAGTATCATGCCCAAGACTTGGTTTCCACCTGCGATCGGATCTCCCAAAAGTATGGTATTCCCATCGTGAACAAACGTCTGGCGGCAACACCCATTGCCGCCGTGGCCGAGAGCCTGGAGCGAGAGGATTACCTGACCGTAGCCAGAACCCTCGATCAGGCTGCGGAAGAAGTTGGGGTAAATTTTATCGGCGGGTACTCTGCTTTGGTGCAGAAGGGATTCACCAAGGGAGACCGCATTCTGATCGACACGGACCTTTGTGAGGTACGGGGGAAGAATTCCCGCACCCATCACGAGCATAAACAACTAAAATACAGTGCCAGTGTCAGTGATTAGTGTCAGTATTAAAAAAGTATTTTCACTGACACTCACACTGAACACTACTTCACTTTCTGTAGATGCAGGGCCTCTTCATCCAAAATTAAATACACGGCCGATCCTTTTTGCCGAAAATGCTTGGGGTTAGGCTCGTCCACCTGGATTTGATCTCCGCCTTCAATCTCTACCAAATAGCGGGCCAGAGAGCCCAGGAAAGAGACCTCCTGCACTTTTCCTGATAACCCCTTTTCTTCTCCCTCTTCGGCAAAACGGATCATCTCCGGCCTTAATACTAACCAAACTTCTTCGCCCGGCTTATACCCATCCGCAAATCGAAGTGAAATAATAATTCCCGGCATCTTTATCTTTATGGCCTTTTCATCAACCTCCTGCACTTCGCCCTTTAAAAAATTTGTGGTCCCGATGAAGTCGGCGACAAATGGGGTTCGAGGCCGGCGGTAGATTTCCAACGGCGTGCCGGCTTGTTCTATTTTTCCCTTATTCATAATGACAATGGTGTGAGAGATGGACATGGCCTCTTCCTGGTCATGGGTAACGTAGATCGTGGTGAGGCCCAGCCTCTCCTGAAGAGCCCGAATTTCTCCGCGCATGTAAACCCGGAGCTTGGCGTCCAGATTGCTCAGGGGTTCATCGAAAAGCAAGACCTTGGGCTCGTTGACTAAAACACGGGCGATGGCTACCCGCTGCTGCTGCCCACCACTGAGCTGATTGGGACTGCGGTCCTCCAGACCAGAAAGCTGAAGAAGGGCCAGAGCTTGAGCCACCTTCTCTTGAATCGATCTGGTGGGTAATTTCTTAATTTTCAACCCATAGGCCACATTTTCGAAAACCGTCATGTGGGGAAAGAGGGCATAGTTCTGGAAGACTGTCCCTGTGGGTCTCTTGTACGGCGGCAGGTCATTGACCCTTTGCCCATCAATGAATACATCGCCCTGATCCGGCTCATAAAATCCGGCGACGCACCGCAAGACAGTTGTTTTGCCACAGCCGCTGGGACCCAGGAGGGTGGTAAGCTTCCCAGGGGGAAAATCGAAGGTAAATTCCTTCACCGCGACGACCTGGGTTTTTGCCTTCCCAAACCTTTTGGTTATATGTCTTAGAGAAACGTTAATCCCCATGTCTTTGCTTTTCATTTTCACCACGGAGGCACAGAGAGCACAGAGTTTTTAATGTAATTTAATTTATAAAACAGGTTCTTTAATAAAAAAATCCTATTCTCAGTGTCCTCCGTGTCTCTGTGGTGAAAATTTCTTTCACATCCGGAACATGGAGGCGGTCGCTCCCGTTGCCCGGTAGATCCCCAACAGCACAATCACTACAATGGCCATGAGCAAAGTGGACATAGCCGCCGCTGCGCCGAGCGCTCCAGACTCTACCATGTTAAAAATGTCTACGGCCATAACCCTCCACTTGGGAGTTACCAAGAAGATTGTGGAAGTCAATTCTGTGATTGCCCGAATAAAGGCAAAGGTAATGCCAGCGATGAAGGCCGGCTTCATGAGCGGCAGCACAATTTTGCGGAAAGTGGTCAACCAGGAAGCACCAAGATCTGCGGAGGCCTCTTCCATGGCCACATCAATCTGCTTCAGGGTGGAAACTCCCGAGCGCAAGCCGAAAGGCATCCGCCGAATGCAATAGTCTAAAACAATGATGAAGGCTGTTCCAGTCAGAATTAAGGGAGCTTGGTTGAAAGCGACCACAAACCCCAGCCCCATCATCGTTCCGGGCACGGCATAGGGAATGGTTCCCAGGAAGTCCATTACCTTCTGGCCAACGAAACTTTGGCGGACGAGAAGATAGGCGATCAGGAGACCGAGGAGCGTGGCGAAAAAAGCACCGATGGAGGAAAGGATCAGGCTGTTCGTGATGGACCGCAGGGTGTTGGTCAAAACGAGCCGGTAATGATGCAAGGTGAATGAACTATCCACGCCCCAAACCTTGGAGAATCCACCGAGGAGGATCACAAGATAGGTGACCAGAATGATCACCGATAGAAGAAGGCAAAACCCAAAGACCGGGCCCTTAATCTTCCAGGGAGTTTTTCGTATCTCGGTGTGGGCCGGTGCCCCGGTAATGGTCACGTAAGACCTTTTCGAGCGGTACCAGTTCTGGAAGTAGAAAAGCAGGAAAGAAGGAATGAGGAGGATCACGCTTAAGGTCGTTCCCATGCCCCAGTCTAAGACACCCAGAGTCTGGATGACTGACTCCACCGCCAAGACAGAGATTCCTCCCCCGAGCAAAGCCGGAGCTCCGAAGGCGCTGAGGTTAGTCATGAAGACCATTAGGGTGGCCGCCAGGATCGCGGGGGTGATCAGGGGCAGGGTTACGGTACGCAAGACTGTCAAAGGATCGGCTCCCAGGTCCTGAGCCGAATCCTCCAGAGTGCTGTCCAGACCGCTGAAGGCTGCCGAAATGATCAGGTAGGCCAGAGGAAATGTAGTGAGGATTTCCGAGAGGATCACGCCATGATATCCGTAGATGATAAATTTAATGCCCAGCCATTGATCCAGGAAGATATTGATTACCCCGTTTCTTCCCAGAAGAAGGATGAGGGCAAAGGCATTGATGAAAGGAGGAGTGATCATGGGCAAGATGGCCGTGATCATGAA
>JACRCA010000219.1 GCA_016234425.1 Deltaproteobacteria bacterium
GCTACCCTTGGCCCCGGCGATGTGGTCTTTGTGCCCACCCCCGCTTACCCCATCCATCCGTATTCTGTAATCATTGCCGGGGGGGATCTACGCACCATCCCTTTAGTCCAAGGGAGGAATTTCTTCGAAGACCTGCAGACCGCCACCCGGCAGACCTGGCCTCAGCCCAAGATGCTGATCATCTCCTTTCCCCACAACCCCACGACTCGAGTCGTGGACCTTAATTTTTTCGAGAAGATCGTGGATTTCGCCCGGGCCCACAACATCATGGTCGTTCATGACCTGGCCTACGCCGACCTGGTTTTTGACGGCTACAAAGCGCCGAGCTTCCTTCAGGTGCCCGGGGCCAAAGATGTGGGCGTAGAATTTTTCACCCTGTCCAAAAGTTACAGCATGCCCGGTTGGCGGGTTGGTTTCGCCGTGGGCAATCGCAAAATGATAGCCGCTCTGGGGCGCCTCAAGAGCTACTTGGATTATGGCATCTTCCAGCCCATTCAGATTGCCGCCATCATCGCCCTCACGGAGGATCAAAGCTGTGTGGAAGAGGTTCGCAAAATTTACCAAGAGAGGCGGGATGTGCTGGTAGATGGCCTCAGGAAGGTAGGCTGGAAGATGGAGAAGCCCAAGGGAACGATGTTCGTTTGGGGAGAGATTCCCGATAAGTTCAAAGAGATGGGTTCTTTGGAGTTTTCCAAATTGGTCCTGCAGGTGGCCAAGGTGGCGGTTTCTCCGGGAATCGGCTTCGGCGAATATGGGGACGACCACGTGCGTTTCGCCCTGGTGGAGAATACCCAGCGGATCAAACAGGCCGTGAAAGGTATCAAAAAGCTTTTCTAATTTTTTCTGCCACAGAGCGCACAGAGTTCACAGAGGAATAGTATAGAAAAAAAGATTAATGGTTTAAAAAATTCTATACCATTTCGAATTTCGTTTTTTGTCTTATATCATTAAATTTTCTCTGTGTCCTCAGTGATCTCTGTGGCCAATAATTTTCTTGTGGGGTGAAAAAATGGACCAGATTCACATTGGGCTCATTGGGTTTGGAACCGTTGGCACCGGACTGGTGAAGATTCTGCAGGAGAATGCCAAACTTCTGGAAGAACGTCTGGGCCTCTCCATCGTCCTCAAGCGCATCGCCGATCTGGACGTGACTTCTGATCGGGGGGTGAAGGTCAACCCCGCCATTCTCACCCCAAAAGTTGCCGAGGTGATTGAAGATCCGGAAATTGCCATTGTCGTTGAGCTTATCGGCGGGCTGGAGCCGGCCCGAACTTATATCCTCCAGGCCATTGAAAAAGGTAAACATATCATTACAGCAAATAAGGCCCTGCTCGCTGTGCACGGCGCCGAGATCTTCCAAGCCGCCGAGGAAGCGGGTGTGGACATCGGGTTTGAAGGAAGCGTGGGGGGAGGAATTCCCATCATTCGCTCCCTTAAGGAAGGACTGGTAGCCAACAAGATCCGGGTGATTTTCGGCATCCTCAACGGAACGGCCAATTATATTCTTAGCGAAATGACCCAGCGAGGTCTAAAATTCCCGGAAGTTCTGAAGAAAGCCCAGGAGCTGGGATACGCCGAAGCAGACCCCACGCTGGATATTGAAGGAATTGACACGGCCCATAAACTCTCCATCCTTCTTTCCTTGGCCTACGGGGTTCAAGTTCGGCTGAAAGATATTTATACGGAAGGAATTTCTAACATTTCTCCCATGGATATTGAGTATGCCAAAGAACTGGGTTATCACATAAAACTTCTGGCCATTGCCAAATCAGACGGTGGGCCGATCGAAGCCCGCGTCCATCCAACCCTTTTGCCGGCCGAGCACCTTCTTTCCACGGTAAGCGGGCCTTTCAACGCCATTTTTGTTAATGGAGACGCGGTTGGGGCAACACTCTTTTATGGGGCCGGGGCGGGGATGATGCCCACGGGAAGCGCGGTGGTCAGCGACCTGGTGGACCTTTGTAGGAACCTCCGCCTTGGGGTTAGTCGGCGTGTCCCCCTTCTCTCCTATCAGCACAAGTATTTACGGGAGGCAGAAATCAAGGACATCCAGGACATTACCTCGACCTACTACCTCCGTTTCACCGTGGTGGACCGCCCTGGCGTCCTCTCCCGTATCTCGGGCATCCTGGGGAATTTGGACATTAGCATCGCCTCGGTCATCCAGAAAGGTAGGAGGGCCGAGAAGGCTGTCCCCATCTACATGCTTACCCATGAAGCCCGGGAAAAAAACATGCAGAAAGCCCTGCAAGAGATCGACCGCCTGCCGATCACCGTAGACAAAACCGTTCTCCTCCGCATTGAAGACCCTTCTGACTTTGGAGGATGATATGGCCTCCATTTCCGATTGGGGATTGCAGATGGCAGATTTGCATGTTCCTTCCTGGCAAGGAAAGAAACGAAATAGGAGGATCTAAGATTTTGAGGAAATACATGGTCCTTTTGGGTGACGGAATGGCCGATTACCCCATCCCAGAGCTCCAAGGAAGAACGCCACTTCAGGCGGCCAAAATTCCCAACTTAGATAGGCTATCCCAAAAAGGAATCCTCGGGCTTGTGCGGACCGTGCCCCGGGGATTTTCTCCGGGGAGCGATGTGGCCAATCTCTCCATTTTTGGCTACGACCCGGCGAGGCATTTCACCGGGCGCGCTCCTCTGGAAGCAGCCTCCATGGGAGTCCAGCTTAATCCGGCGGATGTGGCTTTTCGGTGCAACCTCCTGACCGTCTCCGAAAAAAAGGGTCAGGCCATTTTGGAAGACTTCAGCGCCGGACATATTTCCACAGAAGAAGCCAGAGAGATCATCATGGACATGGGAAAACTCCTCGGCAATCAGGAGTTCAACTTTTACCCGGGAGTGAGCTACCGCCACCTAATGGTCTGGCGAAGGGGCCAGCAAAGCCTCTCGCTTAAGACCACGCCGCCACACGACATTACCGGAAAGCCTATTCGCGAATACCTCCCCCAGGGAGAAGGTCAGAATGAGATTCTGCGGTTGATGGAAGAAGCTCAGAAATTTTTGCTGAACCATCCGGTAAACCAGACACGCCAGCGAGCCGGAAAGAAGCCAGCAAACGCCATCTGGCTCTGGGGTCAAGGAAGTGCCCCTGCGCTTCTCCCCCTGACCAAGCGTTATGGTCTCAAGGGGTCGGTGATCTCGGCCGTGGACTTGATGAAGGGCATCGGTTTTTACGCCGGGCTGGAAATCGTCAATGTTCCGGGCGCCACTGGCTACTTGGACACGAACTATGCTGGCAAAGCAGAGTATGCCCTGCGGGAACTCTCCAAGAAGGACTTCGTTTACGTCCACGTGGAAGCACCCGATGAAGCTTCCCATAACGGAAATCTGAAAGATAAGATTCAGGCCATCGAAGACTTTGACGGGAAGATCGTCGGGCCCATTCTGCGCGGTCTGGAAGAGTACGAAGATTTCCGACTCCTGGTTCTACCAGACCATCCAACTCCGATCGTCCTAAAAACCCATTCTCCCGACCCAGTCCCTTTTGTCATCTTTTCAGCAGAAGATGCTCGCAGACCCCCCCAGAGGGATCGATCCTTTGATGAGGTTTCTGCCCAAAAATCCGGCCTTTTCATCGAGAGAGGGCATGAACTCATGGAGAAGTTTATTAAAGGATTTTTCCCCCTCAGCCGATGACCCATTTTATCCAGCGAATTGAAACTCGAGTGACTTACGCAGAAACGGATGCCATGGGTATCGTCTATTATGCCAATTATCTGCGTTGGTTCGAAATGGGCCGAACTGAGCTAATGCGCAACCTGGGTATTGCCTACAAAGAGATGGAAGAGCAAGGAATCTATCTTCCAGTTTCGGAAGTCTTTTGCAAATACCATATTCCCGCAAAGTATGACGATATTTTGACCGTGGAGACCTCCGTGGATTTCTTGAAGCGGGCCAGCATCCAGTTTGCCTATCGGATTTTGCGGAAGGAAGACGGGGCAGAGCTGGTGACGGGTACAACCCTGCACGCCTTCGTCGACCAGGA
>JACRCA010000027.1 GCA_016234425.1 Deltaproteobacteria bacterium
CTTTTTAGCAGTTCTATGCTTTTGGTTGATCCCCCAATATAAGTAGACTCCTGATTCGTCTATCTTCCTGTTCTTAGGGGAATTAGACGTCGATAACTACATAATATTAATAATCACCATGGTGTGAGAAGAATGGGGTGAAACCTGTATTTTAAGAGGAAAAGAACAGTATCTTGATGTGCCCTACTCCAGATACGCTCCTTTATCAGCGCTGGTGGCGTGTTTGGCGAAATAGGCCAACCAGCCGTGGGTGACTTTCGGCTGAGGAGGCTTCCAGGAAGTCTTCCTTTTGTTGATCTCCCCGTCGCTCAATTCTACATTTAAGCGCCGGGCTGGTATGTCGATATCGATGATGTCTCCATCGCGGAGTACCCCAATAGGCCCTCCCACCATGGCTTCTGGCGAGAGGTGTCCGATGCAGGGCCCTCCAGACGTTCCGGAGAACCTCCCATCTGTCACCAGAGCGACTGATTTGTCCAGGCCCATTTCCACGATCAGGTAGGTGGTCATGACCATCTCCCGCATGCCTGGCCCACCTCTGGGTCCTTCGTAGCGGATGACTAAAACTTCCCCTTCTTTCACCTTTCCGGCAAGCAGCGCATCGATGCAATCCTCTTCCTGCTCAAATACACGCGCTGGCCCACGGTGCTTCTGCATCTCCCGGCTAACGGCAGTCTGCTTGACCACGGAAATGCCCAGGTTGCCCTTTAAGATGGCGAAGCCTCCTTCTTTGCTCCTGGGGTTGCTGAGGGGTCGGATCACTTCCGGATCCCGAATTTCAGCTTCCGCCAGATTTTGGGCCAGGGTTTGGCCGCTGGCAGTCATGACCCGGGTATCCAAAAGGCTCTGCATGGATTTCATGACCGCCTGAAGGCCGCCGGCGCGGGAAAAATCCTCCATTAGATAATTTGGGTGGGAAGGCTTGATCTCCATGATGGAAGGCGTCTGGCGGCTGATGCGGTCAAAATCATCCAGAGTAAAGGAGTATCCCAACTCGTGAGCGAAGGCCGGGAAATGGATGGCCAGGTTGGTAGAACCACTTGTGGCGCAGGCAACTTTGACTAAATTCTGGAAAGCAGCTTCCGTCATGATGTCCCTGGCGCGAAGATCGTTCTTCACGTGCTCCATGATTTTTCGCCCGGCCTCCTCAGCCAGCCGCTCCAGAGCCGCATCCGTAGCGCAAAGGCCGGAATTTCCGGGGAGAGAGAGGCCAAAGGCCTCTGCGGCAATGCCCATGCTGTTGGCGGTTCCCATCACACAGCAAGCCCCGGGGCCGGGGCAGGCGCAGCTTTCCACCACGTTCAATTCCTCCCGCGAAATCCTGCCCTGCTTGTGCAGGACGAAATACTTACCCATGGAAGAGATGTCCAGCCGATCTTCTTTGTAGTGTCCCACGGGCATCCAGCCACCAGTAACTAACACGGTGGGCAGGTTACAGCGGGCGGCGGCGATGATCAGGCCGGGAATGATCTTGTCGCAGGTTCCGATCATCACCGCAGCATCATAACTGGCGTGCTCGATCATCATTTCCACGGAAGATGCGATCAGGTCGCGGCTGGGAAGGAGATATTTAAAACCTACATTCCCAGCACCCTGTCCATCACAGGGCGCCATGACGTTAAAAATCGTGGCCATGCCGCCAGCTTCCTGAACCCCTCGCTTAACGGCTTGGGCGATGCGGTCCAAGTGATAAGACCCGGGAAGAATTTCGTTCCACGTGTTGGCAATGGCCACCAATGGTTTCTCCAGGTCCCGGTCCGTGAAACCCATGGCTTTGAACAATGCTCGGCGGATGTAATATTGCGGTACATCCGGACTCAAGCCTTTGCTTCTCAGATTGGAGTCCATCTCTCCCTCCAGTTTGGGCATTCATTCACCGCAGAGCGCGCCAAGGAAAAAAGTGTTGAAGAAAGATCATTTTTTGAGCAGATTCTTGACTTTCTCCAGGAGCACCTGGGGGCGAATGGGCTTCTCTACAAAGTCATCCACGGGTAAAAAGTCACCATCAGTCTTGGTGGAGAACTTCATGTGCTTCTTTTCTACGATGGCTGTAAGTATCAAGATGGGAATCTTGGAGTATGGCGCGTACTCAGATTTGGGGTCCGGGTTGCGCAGCTGGTAGGACACCTGGAACCCTTCGGTGATGGTGTCCATCATCACGTCCAGGATGATCAGGTCTGGGTTTACGGCTTTGACCTGCCTCAGGCACTCTGTGCCATTGGCTGCCGCATAAACTTTATAATTATTCGCCTCCAAAGTCATCTTCATAGCTTCCACGATGTCTGGATCATCGTCAACGATCAAAATCTTCGCTTCTTCCATTGGTTTCCCTCCTCGAAAATTACTTTTTTGATAGCATACTCAAGAAATTAAATCAAATGGTATTGGTCAACAGATCCTGGGAAGCGGCTCTCCCACAATCATGTCTACGATGCGAGTCAACCCGAGGCGGGTGCGCAGGATGACTTTCTCCCTGGGCTCCTCGCGTACCTCCCCGATGATGGCTACATCCCTTCCTAGGCGATGAGTTTTCATCTGCTGCAGAATCATTTCAGCAACCTCTTCCGCGACCACAGCTACCAGCCTGCCTTCGTTCGCCAGGATTAGAGGGTCGAAGCCCAAAAGCTCGCACGCTCCGCGCACTTCCTCTTTAATGGGAATCCGGTCTTCATCTACCCAGATCCCCACACCTGACTGCCTGGCCAGTTCATTTAGCGTGCTGGATAAACCGCCCCGGGTGGGATCCCGCAGGCAGTGGATTTTGTAAGAAACTTCCAACATCCTGGCTACCAGATCATTCAGGGAAGCACAATCGCTCTCCAGAGAGGTGGAGAATTGTAACCCTTCCCGGGAACTCAGAATGGCCACGCCATGATCGCCGATGCTTCCGCTGAGAATCACCCGATCCCCGGGACGGGCATAGCTTCCTGAAATATTCACCCCTTCCGGAATGAGGCCAATGCCTGCCGTGTTGATGAAGATCCCGTCAGCCCCCCCACGGTTGACTACTTTCGTGTCCCCGGTGACGATCTTTACGCCTGCCTCCGCAGCAGCCTTCTGCATGGAGGAGACGATTTTCTCCAGAGAGGAAAGGGGAAATCCTTCCTCGATAATGAATCCCGCACTCAGAAAGAGGGGCTGGGCACCAATCATGGAAAGGTCGTTAACCGTTCCGCAAACAGCCAATTTCCCGATGTCACCGCCAGGAAAAAATATCGGGGTAACTACGTAACTGTCCGTGGTGAAAGCCCATCTTTTCCCTTCGACCTGAAAGACCGCTCCGTCATCGAGCGGGTCGAGGAAAGGATTATGAAAAGTTCTGACAAAGAGCGAGGTTACCAACTCGTGGCTGAGTTCCCCACCGCTGCCGTGAGCTAAAAGAATTCTGTCCGTTTCCTGGAAAATTGTAGAACTCTTATTCATGAACCATACTTGTAGGCTGCGGCGCATGATCCTTCGAAAGAGACCATGCAAGGGCCCACGGGGCTCTGGGGTGTGCAGACCGTAGCGAACAGGGCGCATCCCTCAGGACGAATGGCCCCCCGGAGAACATCGCCACAGCGGCATCCCTTTGCTTCCTTGGCTGAGGGAATCGGAATGTCGAAAACCCGGGAAGCATCGAGGTCGGCCAACTCTTCCCGCAAAGCCAAACCCGTTCCCTCGATCCAACCAAGGCCACGCCATTCCACGTCTGCAGGCTGGAAAACCCGGTCCATCACTTCCAGAGCCCTGGGATTCCCGTCGGGTTTCACCCCCCGCCGGTATTGGATCTCCACTAATGGCCGGCGATTCCCCAACTGTCGCACCAGCATCAGCACAGACTGAAGAATATCCAGGGGCTCGAAGCCGGATATAACGCAGGCTAGGCCATACTGCTCAGGTATGAATTCATATGGCCGGCTACCGATGATCGCGCTCACATGGCCCGGAAGCAAGAACCCATCCAGTTTAATCTCTCCCAAGTTGAGCAAAGCTTTCAGGGCTTTCGGCACTATTTTATGCGCCGAGAAAACAAAAAAATTTTTAATCCCTCGACTTCTTGCTTCCAGGGCTGTTGCCGCTACAGCCGGGGCGGTAGTCTCGAATCCTACACCGAGGAAGATGATATTGATCTGGGGGTTTTCTTCCGCTATCCTCAGCCCATCCAGGGGAGAATAAACCACCCGCACATCTCGGCCGGCCGCTCTTTCCAAAGCCAGGCTGGAATCAGAGCCGGGGACGCGCACCATGTCCCCAAAAGTGGCCACTGCGGCGCCCGGGATCCGGGTCATAGAAATAGCCCTATCCAAGTCTCCGTTGGAGGTCACGCATACCGGACAGCCAGGCCCAGAGATAAGCTCGATCGTCTCCGGAAGCGCTTGGCGCAACCCGTATCGGGCAATGGAAAAGGTATGAGTGCCGCAGACTTCCATTAGTCTCACGGGTTCATTGGCTAAGCGATGGATCTCTTCGATGATGGGCCGGGCTTTTTCTCCGTCCCGGTATTCGTCGATGAACTTCAAATGTTCTCCATATCAGGGTTCAAGTGAAAAAGGCAATTTCGGGTAACCAATTCCAAGTTATAGGGAACGCCCCAATAAAGTAGTCATTGCGAGGAGCGAAGCGACGCGGCAATCCCCTGAGATTGCTTCACTTCGTTCGCAATGACCTTCCATCATAATGTCAACTTATTTAAGCCATTCACTATAAAAACTTCCATGGGAAAAATCAAACCGCCCTGACCCCCGTTTTACTTAGTTTCCAGAGCATCGAGTTCCTCGAACAGCTTCATGGTCTGCTGCGCCTCCTGTTCATCGAGGATTTGAATGGCGAAGCCGGCGTGAACCAGCACATAATCATCCTTTTTTACCTCCGGGGTCAATTGCACGCTGACTTTTCGCGACACTCCCCCGACCTCCACATCGGCCATGAAGCCCTCGATGGATTTAACCCTTGCCGGAATGGCCACGCACATATGAATTCCTTCTAATTTCTTACCGCAGAGATCGCCGAGTGCAAGGAGCAAAGTTTAAATTCTAATCCTAAATTCTAAATCCGAATATTGCAATCCGAAACAAATCCAAAATTCCAATTCCAAAATTCAAAACTTCTTGTTTGGATCATTCTTATTTAGAACAATGGTGATGGCTTAGGGTTTTTTGCTTAGAATTTAGTATCTCTATTTCATCTCTGAGTTCTCTGCGTCCTCTGTGGTGAATTTTATGTTGAAATGAAATTAGCGATGACCGCCTGGCCGAGGGCCAACCCGCCATCGTTGCACGGCACAACGCGGTGCATCAAGACTTCAAACCCCGCCTTCTCCAAAGCAGCCTTCATTCGCTCTGAAAGAAGGCGATTCTGGAAGACGCCTCCGGTTAAAGCGACTCTTTTCGGTCCTCCCTGGACCCTGATCTTTTGACAAATGGCCACACCCATCTTCACCAGGGCGTTATGAAATTTCCCTGAAATCCTGGAATGCTCTACTCCTCTTTCGAGGTCCTTTAAGATCCCTTCGATCAATGGCTTGAGGCGAATGATTTCTTTTTCCTCTCTTTCTTCGCTGAAAAAATCATAAGTTCCGCTCTCCTCTAAGTCGGCGATCATCTCCAGCTCCACGGCGGCCTGTCCCTCGTACGAGATAGAAGGGCAAAGCCCCAGCAGCGCCGATACACCGTCAAAAAGGCGGCCGCAAGAAGAAGTTAGGGGAGAATTGATTCTCTGATCAATCTGCTGGAGAATCAGCCGGATTTTCTCTTCTTTGTTTTGAGCAAACCGGGGCAGATGCTTCATCACTCCTTCTTTGCCCAGGAAAATATAGACGTAACTCAAAGCCATCCTCCAGGGATTCTGAATGGCCGCCGTTCCCCCGGGCATGGGTACGTATTCAAGATGAGCTTTCCTTTCGAAAGAGCCATAATCTCCCAGCAGGAATTCGCCTCCCCAGAAATTCCCATCCGAACCGTACCCAAGGCCGTCGAAAGTCAAGCCGATCACGCGACCCCTTTCCCCGTTTTCGGCCAAGCAGCTTATCATGTGGGCAAAATGATGTTGCACGCCGATTTTCTTTCCGGGTAATGCCCGGGCATATTTTGTCGAAAGATACTCGGGATGGAGGTCGTAGGCTACAATCTCGGGCTGAATGCGGAAAAGCTTTCGGTACAGCTCGATGGTGCGCTGGAAATGGTTCAGGGTTTCCAGGTTCTCCATATCCCCGATATGCTGGCTGAGGAAGGCGTACTGGTCGCGGGTCAGGCAAAAAGTATTTTTTAACTCCGCCCCGCAAGCCAGAATCGGCTTCAAGGAATAGGGAAGGCGGATGGGGAAGGGAGCGTATCCTCTGGCCCGACGGAGGATGGTGGGATGGTTGTTTAGGACCGCGGTTACGCTGTCATCATACTGCACGAAGATGTCCCGGTCATGGACGAGGAAGGCATCAGCGATTCCTTGCAGTCGGACACGGGCTTCTTCATTATCTTTAGCAATAGGCTCCTCGCTCAAGTTCCCGCTGGTCATGACCAGGGCCATCCCTGACTCTCGCAACAAAAGGTGATGGAGGGGCGTATAGGGAAGCATGACTCCGAGATATTTCTGACGCGGAGCAACGGCTGCCGCAATGGAAGAGCCATTCTTCCATCGCAGAAGAACGATGGGGCTCTCCGGAGAAAGAAGGAGGGATTCTTCTTTTTCCGTGACCAGACAATGTTCTTCTACGGCCGACAAATCTCGCAGCATGATCGCCAAGGGTTTATCTGGACGACCCTTCCGCAGGCGAAGCCTTTCCACGACTCCGGAGTCTTCAGCATCGCACGCTAAAAGAAATCCCCCCAGGCCTTTGACGGCCACAATTTTTCCCTGGCGCAGAAGACGGATCGCTGACGAGATGGGATCTTTCACCCGCAGAACTCTCCCCTCTCCATCCCAAAGCTTTAGCTTTGGCCCACAGAGTGGACAGGCCTTGGGCTGAGCATGGAATCGCCGATCCGCGGGAGTTTCGTATTCCCGCTGACATTGCGGACAGAGGCGAAATTTGGCCATGGTGGTATGCACTCGATCGTAGGGGATATCCTCGATGATAGTGAACCGCGGCCCGCAGTTTGTGCAGTTGGTAAAAGGGTAGCGGTACCGGCGGTCCTGGGAGTCAAAAATCTCAGATTGACAAGCCATACAAGTGGCAATGTCTGGGGAAATCAGTTGGTACTTTCCGGCCTCTTCCACGCTTTCCCGGATCTCGAAGGAAGGGAAGCCGGCCAGGTCTAAATCCTCGAACCAGAGGGATTCAATCCGGGCTCGGGGGGGAGCTTGTCCGGGTAACTCTCGGGTGAATTGCTCTACTTTTTTCCTCTCTCCCTCAACTTCAATGTGCACCCCTTCTGATGAATTGTTTACCCAACCTTTTAAATCATGTCGCCGGGCAAGCCCATAGACGTAAGGCCGGAAGCCCACACCCTGGACTACGCCTTTCAGGAAAAAATGTCTTCTCCCATAACCGGACTCCGACCCTACGGGTTTCTTTATGGTTTCGACCTTCTTATCTACTTCAATATTCATACAGTTATTACCGAGAGCATAAAGTAGATTACATTTCGAACCGTCTGGAGTTGTCATTGCGAGCCCAAAGGGCGTGGCAATC
>JACRCA010000218.1 GCA_016234425.1 Deltaproteobacteria bacterium
ATTCGGGTAAGCTCAGACCCCGTATCCGAGTCCAAGAGTGCCGAAAGTTTCTGATCAGGGATAGGTTCCATGATTCCGGGGATGGGTGAAAATTCTCCCTTTCAGCCTCTCTTTGATTTTCTCGAAAAGCGGGGACCCTTGTTCTATGTCTATGGATTGAAAGGGTCTTCGCCGGCCTACCTTCTCTCCCGGGTTGCCCGCAGAAGGCAAAATCCCATACTTGTTTTGACCGCCAGCGAGGAGAAGGCCGAGCGTTTCTTCCAAGAACTTCTCTTTTTTATCGGTGACAGCCAGAGGGTATTTCTTTACCCCAGCTGGGACCTCAAACCTTTTGAAAAAATTTCCCCTCCAGCCGAAGTGATGGGACAACAGTGGAACGTGAGACACCACCTGATTTCGGAGCCCGGCCCGGCCATCGTAGTCGCTTCTTTGGAGGCGGTGCTCCAGAGGATCCCTCCTCGACAAGTCCTCCAGCGCTTCGCCTTTACGATTTCGCCCAACCAGGAATTCCAGAGGGAAGAGCTAATCTCCCGGTTAGAAGGAATGGGCTACGGGCACGTCAATTTGGTCGCCGAAATGGGGGAGTTTGCCGTACGTGGGTACTTGGTGGATGTTTTTTCCCCTGCGACTCCGGCTCCCTTGAGAGTGGAATTTTTAGAGGATCGGGTGGAATCGGTACGGACCTTCGACCCGGACAGCCAGCGGTCTTCCGAGGCCTTGGAGCGGGCGCTCATTCTGCCGGTTAGGGAAGCTCTGTTCTTTCCCGAATTCATCGCCCAAGCTACCTCGCGGCTTACAGCACGCCTTCCTACCGACCCAGATTTGCGGAAATCTGCGGAAGAGGTTTTGGAAAAGATTCGACAAGGCATCCCCTTTCCAGGCGTGGAATTCTACCAGTCCTTTTTTTATTCCATATTGGAAAGTTTCTTCGATTATCTCCCCCCGTCAACGGCAATTTTTCTCGAAGAACCGCCCGAGCTGGAGGGGGGTCTGAATCGTTTCTGGGAAGAGGCTCGGGGGGCATGGGAGGATGCTTTTTTGCAAGGAGAATTTTGGCCAGCCCCGGCAGAGCTTTATTTGTCAAACGAGGAATTTTCTGGACGCAGCGAGTCATTCTCCCGGGTAGCTTTTCAGGCCTTGGAAACAGGAGTCGAAGATCGCGCCCTGGCGCGACTGCGCCTGGAGACAGATTCGCATGAGCGGTTGCGCTCAGACCTTCTATCTTCTAAATCCGAAGAAGGGGTCTTAAGGCTGCTGGCCCAGCGCATTCGCACAAGTTCGGAAAAAGGAATCAGTACGCTTCACAGCTGTTCCAGCCTGCGCTCTGCCCAGCGATTGGAAGAAATGCTCGAAAGACATGACCTGAGTGTGCAAATCCTGAAGAAATCATTTTCTTCCTGGACTGCCGCCGATTCCCAAGGATGGGACGTAACCCTTTTCATCGGAGACCTTTCCCGGGGGTTTATTTTCCAACGCGCCGGGTTGATGCTCATTACCGAGAGCGAGCTTTTTGGTGAGAAACGTCCGCGGAAACGTCCGGCCGTTCCCCTGAAGGATCATGCCCTGGCTGCCTTCAGCGAATTAAAGGTGGATGATTATGTAGTCCATGCCGACCATGGGATTGGAATCTATCGCGGTCTGCTGAAGTTCAAGCTGGGGGATGAGGAACACGACTTTCTCCTCATCGAGTATCAGGGGGGAGACAAGCTTTATCTTCCCGTTTATCGCCTTAACCTGGTGCAGAAATATGTTGGGGGAGGTGAGAGCCAGCCGCGGATGGATAAACTGGGGGGAACCTCTTGGGAAAAAGCCAAGAAGCGGGTGAAGAATTCCCTGCGCGAACTGGCCGAGGAGCTTGTCAAGCTTTACGCGATCCGAGCGGTAATTAAAGGGCATGCTTTTTCCCCGGTGGATGATCTTCTCAAGGAGTTCGAAGCTTCCTTCGAATATGAGGAGACGCTGGACCAGATGCAGGCCATCGAGGATGTAATGGCGGACATGGGAGGCGAGAAACCCATGGACCGACTGATTTGCGGGGATGTCGGCTTCGGGAAGACGGAAGTGGCTATGCGAGCATCGTTCCGGGCCATGATGGATGGAAAACAGGTGGCCGTGCTGGTTCCCACAACGGTTTTAGCTCAGCAGCATTACCAGACCTTCTCCGGCCGTTTCGCGCCCTGTCCTTTCCGCGTGGAGATGCTTAGCCGTTTCCGATCGCTGAAGGAGCAGAAGCAGGTCTTGGAAGATTTGGGCAAAGGGAAAATAGATTTGGTCATCGGTACGCATCGTTTATTGCAGAGGGATGTCGCCTTCAAGGACTTGGGTCTGCTGGTGGTGGACGAGGAGCATCGCTTCGGGGTGAAGCACAAGGAGAGGCTCAAGCGCCTGCGCTCCAACGTGGATGTCCTTACTCTGACAGCCACCCCTATTCCGCGGACATTGCAGATGTCTCTGGGGGGTATCCGGGACCTGAGCGTAATTGAAACCCCGCCGGAAGATCGGCTGGCCATTCGCACCTACGTCACGGAGTTCGATGAAGAGGTCATCCGCGACGCCATCCGCCGCGAACTGCGGCGTGGGGGACAGATCTTTTTCGTGCACAACCGGGTGCAATCCATTCCCGCCATGGAAAAATTTTTGCGGCGTTTAGTCCCGGAAGCTCGCCTGGCCATTGCTCATGGACAGATGGCCGAGCGGGACTTGGAGCGGGTCATGCTGGCTTTTGTCAAGAAAGAAATCAATTTGCTGCTGACCACGACCATCATTGAATCTGGTCTGGACTTCCCTGCCGCGAATACCATCGTCATTAACCGGGCAGATAAATTAGGGTTAGCCCAGATGTACCAGCTTCGCGGGCGGGTGGGACGGTCAAAGGAACGAGCTTACGCCTATCTTTTGGTGCCTGGCCTTGCGGCCATGGGGCAGGATGCCCGCAAGCGGCTGGAGGCCCTGCAAGAAGTAACCGAGCTGGGCTTAGGGTTGAAGCTGGCCATGCATGACCTGGAGATTCGGGGTGCCGGAACGCTCTTGGGAGACGCCCAGTCCGGGCACATCGCCGCGGTGGGGTATGACATGTACTTGCAAATTTTGGAGCAGGCCGTCCAAGAGTTGAAAGGAGAAGAAGTGGTGGAGGAGGTTGAACCAGAGATTGATCTGCCCATTCCAGCCTTCATCCCCGCCGATTACGTCGAGGATATCAATCAACGCCTCATCTTTTACCGACGTTTTTCCTCAGCCCGGTCCGAGAAAGAGGTGGAAGAAATCGGCGAAGAGCTGAGGGACCGGTTCGGCCCGATGCCCCCGGTTTTAATAAACCTGCTCCAGGTCATGGACCTGAAGTTGCTTTTGAAAAGGGCGGGCGTGAGACGGGTATATACGGAAAAGGAAAAGGTTATCCTGGCTTTTGATTCCCATTCCTCCGTTGATCCCGCACGGCTTGTGGCTGCTGTGGTGAGGGGAGGGGGAAAGAGGGAGTTCACCCCGGACGGCCGGTTGAAGATCCGGGTAGGCGAAAAGGGATGGAGCGGGATGGTAGAAGAAACCAGAAAATTATTGCTGGAGGTCATCTGAAATGTTAAAATAAAAATTTAGCCTATGTTTTCTGATTTCTTTCGAAAGCTTTAAAAAAATTATGCTGAAAAAAATCCTTCCCTCCTTAATGGCGGTGTTCTTCCTTCTTCCATCCAGCGGCGCCCGGAGCGAAATCGTAGAGCGCATTGTGGCCCTAGTCAACAATGAGGTCATCACCCTCTCGGAATTGGAGGAGTCGGGCAAACGGCTCTTCGAACAGATTCAACAGGGCACTCTTCCCTCCGAGCGAGAAGAGAAGTTGAAAAAAGCTCGGGCGGAGGTGCTGGACCAATTGATCGAGAACAAGCTTCTGGAGCAAGAGATTAAAAATAAGAAGATTGAGGTTCCCGAGCGGGATGTGGACGCAGCCATCGAAGACATCATGAAGGCGAATCGTCTCACAGAGAATGAGTTGAAGATGGCTCTGGCCAAAGAGGGGATGACTTTTTCTCTCTACCGCAGGCATCTCCGCGAAGACCTCGGCAAAATGCGTCTGATTAATCGGGAGATCAAATCGAAGATTGTCATCAAAGAGGAAGACCTGCGGAGACACCATAGGGAGAATTCCATAAGATACTCCGATCCGTTGGAAGTGAAGGTGCAGCAAATTTTCTTCCCTGTCCCCAACTGGGCCACGGAAGAGGAGATCTCGCGCCTTCGCCAAGAAGCCCAATCCATTCTGGAAAGGGCTCAAACAGGGGAAGACTTTGCCGAGCTCGCCAGCAGATATTCTAAAGGGCCAGAAGCCAGGGAAGGGGGAGTTTTGGGCTTTTTTAAACCCAAAGAATTGCGGCCCGAGCTGGAAGAAGTGGTCTTCAAAATGAAACCTGGTGAAATGAGTCACGTGGTCAGGAGCCCGGAGGGGTTTCATATCCTGCGGGTACTGGAGCGCAAGGGTGGCGAGCCCAAATCGTTTGCCGAAGTTCAGACCGGGATACGGGAAGAAATGGTGCAGGCTGAGGCCGAAAGGCAATTCCAGGAGTGGATGAAAGCCCTGAAGGCCAAAGCCTACATCGAGGTAAGGTTGTAAAAAAAGCTGTGTCAGTGTGAGTGTGAGTGTCAGGAAGGAAAAAATGGTGATACTCACTACTGACACGGACACTTTTTTCACCGATGAGTTACCGAAAAAAAGGCTGGAAGCCGAGGATCGCCATCACCATGGGGGATCCCAGGGGGATCGGGCCAGAGGTAGTTGCCAAAGCGTTTGCTCGAGTTCACCTCAGTAAGGTCTGTACCCCACTGGTTCTCGGAGATAGGCATATTCTTGACAGAGCCATTAAAAGCATGCGTTTAGGGCTGGAGATAGTGGAAGTTGGCGAGCAATCCCAGGAAGTCTGGCCTGGGGTGCTGCCCGTCTTCTCGCTGTCAAATTTGCCCGCCCGTAGGCTTCCAGAGGAAATTCCTCCAGAAGAAAGTTCCCGCGCCTCTTTTGCCTACGTGGAGAGGGCAGCGAAAATGGCCCTGGATGGAAAAGTAGAAGCCATCGTCACAGCCCCTGTGAGTAAAGAAGCCATTCATGGAGCAGGCATCCCCTTCCAGGGACACACGGAATACCTGGCAGAAATTTCCGGAACCAAGAAATTCGTCATGATGCTCGTCGGGAAGCGGTTAAAAGTAGCCTTAGTAACTACTCACATCCCCCTCGGTGCCGTGCCAAAATATTTGCAGGAGGAAAAAATCCTTTCGGTCATCGAAGTCACGAGTCAGGGATTGTTAGATTACTTTCAGAAAAGTGCGCCCTCCATTGCGGTGGCCGCCCTTAACCCGCATGCGGGTGAAGGGGGGCTTTTTGGAAAAGAAGAGCGGATCATTTCTCAGGCTGTCCAACGGGTTCGAGAAAAAGGGATCTCCGTTTCAGGCCCCTGGCCTGCAGATTCTCTATTCCCCCGCGCCCAAAGGGGCGAATTCGACGTCGTGGTTTGCATGTACCACGACCAGGGTTTGATCCCGCTGAAGCTTCTCCATTTCGATACCGCCGTGAACGTTACTCTGGGCCTTCCTTTTATCCGTACCTCTGTGGATCATGGCGTAGCCTACGACATCGCTGGCCGAGGGGTGGCCAGTTCGCGTTCCCTGGAAGAGGCCATCCGGTTAGCTGCCCGCATGGCCAGGACAAAGGAAAAAAATAAATCCCTTTCTGGACGCAGATTCACCCTGTTAGATAGTAAACATCTAACAGGGTAAACGCAGATAAGAAACTAGGAGTCAGAACCCAAAGTTCAGAAGGGAGAATGGAGAAGAAGGGGAAATGGATCTTTTTTCTGGGGATATCGGCGAGAATCTGCGTCCCAATTCATTTTTGATTTTTGGATTTTTTTGTTATGGCTTCAGACAGAATCATCATTCGCGGGGCCCGCGAGCATAACCTAAAAAACATCAACGTAGAAATCCCCCGGGACAAGCTCGTGGTCATCACGGGCCTCTCAGGTTCGGGAAAATCTTCCCTGGCCTTCGATACCATCTACGCCGAGGGGCAGCGTCGTTACGTAGAGTCCCTTTCCGCTTACGCCCGGCAGTTCTTGGAACAAATGGAGAAGCCGGACGTGGACACGATCGAAGGTCTTTCCCCAGCCATTTCCATCGAGCAGAAGACGGCCTCTAAAAATCCCCGCTCCACCGTGGGAACGGTCACGGAGATCCATGATTACCTGCGCCTGCTTTTCGCTCGTATCGGCAGACCCCACTGCCCCCAGTGCGGAAAGGAGATCAAGTCTCAGACTGTCCAGCAGATTGTAGACCAGATCATGGCCTGGCCGCCCGGGACGCGATTGCAAATTTTTTCTCCCATCATCCGGGGCCGCAAAGGGGAATACCGCAAGGAGTTTGAGCATCTGCGCAAGAGCGGGTACGTCCGGGTGAAAGTGGATGGGACTATCCGGGACTTGAGCGAAGAGATCATCTTGGATAAGAATAAAAAGCACACCATCGAAGTCCTGGTTGACCGGCTGGTGGTCAAGGAGAAAGTAGAGAAACGCCTGGCCGACTCCCTGGCCACAGCTCTGGGCCTCTCCGAGGGAGTCGTCAAAATCGAGGTTGTTGGGGGAGAGGAATTGTTTTTCAGCGAAAAATTCGCCTGCGTGGATTGCGGGGTGAGCTACCCCGAGATCAGCCCGCGTATGTTCTCCTTCAACAACCCTTATGGGGCCTGCCCCGAATGTGATGGCCTGGGAACGAAGATGTACTTTGACCCGGACCTGATCGTTCACGACAAAAATCTCTCCATCCGCGAAGGGGCAGTAGTTCCCTGGCAGGGGCGGAGCTCGATGCATTTTTATCAAACCCTCGACTCTCTGGCCGAGCATTACCATATCGACCTATATGCTCCTTTTGGAACCCTGGCCGCGAAGATCCAGCAGGTCATTCTTTATGGGTCCAACGGAGAGCAGATTAAATTCTATGATGATCGGGACGACCGGCGGCATTTCTACTTTCGGGAATTCGAGGGCGTCATCCCCAACCTGGAGCGGAGGTACCGGGAAACTGATTCGGAGGTCATCCGCGAGGAGATGGAAAGGTTCATGAATGTCCGCCCCTGTCCGCTGTGCCAGGGAGCCCGGCTGCGCAAAGAGAGCCTTTTTGTGAAGATCAACGGCCGGAATATCCACCGAGTCACGGAGAAGTCCATCCGGGAAGCCCTGGATTTCTTTGCTGACCTGGACCTCTCCCCGAGGGAGCGGGAAATCGCCCGCCGCATCCTGAAAGAGATCTCCGATCGCTTGGGCTTCTTAGTCAATGTCGGCCTGGATTACCTGACCCTGAGCCGGTCTTCGGCCACATTATCCGGGGGAGAATCAGAGCGGATTCGCCTGGCTACTCAGATCGGGTCTGGTCTGGTGGGCGTACTCTACATCCTGGATGAGCCGAGCATCGGTTTGCACCAGCGGGACAACATTCGCCTCCTCTCCACTCTGAAGCGTTTGCGGGACCTGGGCAATACCATTCTGGTGGTGGAGCATGACGAAGAAACCATTTTAGAAGCGGATTATGTCATAGACCTTGGCCCAAGAGCGGGAGTTAGCGGGGGAATGGTCGTCTTCAGCGGTATCCCGCAAGAATTGTTGCGAGCGGAAAATTCTCTTACCGGTCAATACCTTTCGGGAAAGCTGAAGATTCCCCTTCCCGCCGTTCGCCGAAAATCGCCGGGGAAATCTTTAACCCTGATCGGGGCCAGCGAAAATAACCTCAAGAACATCACAGTCAAGATTCCCTTGGGCTTATTCACTTGCGTGACTGGAGTCTCCGGGTCTGGCAAGAGCACCCTGATCCTGGATACCCTCTACCGAACGCTGGCCCAGAAAATCTACCATTCTAAAGAGAGGCCCGGGAAGATGCGGGAGGTTCAAGGGGTTTCGCAGATCGATAAGGTCATTGAAATCGACCAATCTCCCATCGGGCGCACCCCGCGTTCCAATCCAGCCACCTATACGGGTGTCTTTACCTACATCCGAGAACTTTTCGCCCAGCTTCCGGAATCGCGGGCTCGCGGATATTGGCCGGGGCGGTATAGCTTTAATGTCAAGGGCGGGCGATGCGAGGCCTGCGGCGGCGATGGGATCATCAAGATCGAAATGCACTTCCTGCCCGATATTTACGTGACCTGCGAAGTTTGCCGGGGCAAACGCTACAACCGGGAGACCTTGGAGATACAGTATAAAGGGAAAAATATTTGGGATGTTTTGGATATGACCGTGGACCAGGCTCTGAAGTTCTTCGAGCACATCCCCAAGATACGGGGAAAGCTCCAGACCCTGATGGATGTGGGCATGGGCTACATAAAGCTGGGGCAGCAAGCCACCACCCTCTCGGGTGGAGAAGCCCAGCGAGTCAAGTTATCCAGAGAACTCTCCAAACGCTCCACTGGAAGGACAGTATATATTCTGGATGAACCCACCACTGGCCTGCACTTCGACGACATTCGCAAACTCTTGGAAGTTTTAAATCGTCTGGTGGACTCTGGAAATACCGTGATCGTCATCGAACACAATTTAGAGGTGATCAAAACGGCTGATTACATCATTGACCTCGGTCCCGAGGGCGGGGATGCGGGAGGGGAGATTATCGCCGAGGGAACTCCCGAGGAAATAGCGCATATCCCTTCCTCATATACCGGGCAGTTTTTAAAGAGGATCTTTGCCCGCGACCAGGCCCGCAGCGCCGCCTGAAATGGCCTGATGGCCATCCTGAGCCTGAGAGAATGAAAGGCCACTGCCATGGACAGCTTTGTGAGGAAGATCGAAGTAGAGGCCTTGCTGCAGCTGAAAAGGCGAGGAGTCTGAGCAATGAGAGTTCCTGAGTTTAAAGATGTGTTAGTAGCCCAGCGGCAAATCCGCCCACACCTGGCCCGCACACCTTTGCATAGCTATCCGGCCATTAACGCTCTGGTGGGCACCGAAGTATACATCAAGCATGAAAACTATCAGCCAGTTGGAGCCTTCAAAGTGCGTGGGGGCATTAATTTGATCTCCCAGCTGAGCCCGGAGGAGCGGGTTCGGGGCGTAATATCCGCCTCTACGGGTAACCACGGGCAGTCTGTGGCCTTTGCGGCAAGATTATTTGGCGTAAAGGCCCGCATCGTCGTGCCAGAAAAAGCCAACCCGGGCAAGGTGGCAGCGATGCAAGGGATGGGGGTGGAAGTGATCTTTCACGGAGGCACCTTTGATGAAGCCCGGCTCCACTGTGAATCCCTGGCCGCGGAGCATGGATATCGGTATATTCACTCTGGTGATGAACCATTGCTAATTGCGGGTGTGGCCACAGAAGTTCTGGAGATGCTGGAGGACCAACCAGGTTTGCAGGTCATCATCGTGCCCATCGGAGGCGGCAGTGGTGCGGCCGGAGCTGGCATTGTGGCTCGGGCCGTAAATCCGGCCATAAAGGTGATCGGGGTCCAGTCCGAAGCTTCACCGGCTGCCTACGAATCCTGGCGGCAGAGGAAATTAGTGGAAGCTCCCAACCGCACCTTCGCTGAGGGTCTGGCTACGGGCACGGCCTTTGCTCTGCCGCAAGCGATTCTCTGGGAAACTCTGCATGAATTTGTACTGCTTCGGGAGGAAGAAATTCTGCAGGCCATGGTGTGGATGGTGGAGCGCGCTCATACTTTGGCGGAGGCAGCAGGGGCAGCGCCTCTGGCGGCAGCCTACCGCCTGCGTCAGGAGTTGAAGGACAAGAAAGTAGGGATTATTTGTTCTGGCGGTAATACTACGGTAGAGCATTTGAGACACGCCCTGAACCTGAGGAAATAGGGTTAATTTTGCTTTGGGTAAAGCAGGTTTAATTTGGGTATTGTTCCTTTTGCTGGTTCCTGTCCCGTTCACAGCTGGAGAGGACCTAAGGGCGTGGAATTTGCGGGACATCTCTGCCTTCCAGCTTGTAGTGGAAGAGCCGACCAGGGACGCCCGGGAAGTCGGAATAACAGAGGAGGCTGTAAGGAGTCAGGTTGCCGCCATCTTTCGGAAATCTCTCCCCCATATCCCCCTCGACGGGAAAGGTGGTCCTTCCCTCTACGTGCGCATCGTATTGCATAAGCGGCAGAAAGATGATCTCTATTATGGCATGATCAGTGTGCACGTCGACCGGGCAGTACTGGTCTTATCTCCCAAAGAAAATTTTCCTACCTTCTCGCAGGTCTGGGAGAATACCGTGGTCTTTTCGGGAAAAGATCCCCTGCTGGGAATCTACGAGATCCTGGCAAAATTGCTTACCCTTCTGATAGAGGATTATAAGAAAGCAAACCCCTGAGAACCCAGGGTTCAAGGACATTAAAAACCCCCGGCCCCGGAAGTTCGGGGCAGGGGGTTTTGTTTAAAAGCGCTCCCCTTAGTAGCTAAAAAAGTTGGACAGACTGGCCGCCGATCACGATGATGACACGCATGACGAAGATCCCGATGATGACCAGGACAGCGGAAACATACTGAACCGCGGGGATCATCCGGGTCTTGGGGAAAGAGAGCAGGGCCAAGGGGAGAACCGCTCCCAGTAAAAGTTCGATCCCCAGGAACCAGATGGCAAATTCTCCGGTGGTTAAGAGCTGTAGCCAAGAGAGGAGGGCTGGAAAAATCTGCTAAAAATATAGTGATTAGAGATAGTTGAATATGCCGGCCAAGATCATGCTGGGGTATTAACTTCTTCTGAAGGGGGTTTGATGCAGTAAATATACCGCACCAGAAAAAATAAAAATATAGAAATTTCAATATGTTTTTATTATGCAGCGATTTTATAGCCTATGCAAATTTTTACTGCACTTTTACCTGTTTTCTTTTTTGGTCTTTTCCAGGAAAGTCGCCAGGATGGGGAAGAACCAGATAATGATGGTTAGGGTGCATAGAATGGCGCTGATTGGCCGGGAAAAGAAGGGAAGGAAATCCCATTCGGTCTTGATCATACTCATCATGAAGTTTTTTTCCAGAATGGGTCCGAGGACCAACCCGAGGACCACTGGAGCAACTGGAAAGCCATTGGCTTCCAGGAAAAACCCGATGACCCCCATAAGCAACATGATTCCTACGTCAAAGACGCTGTTGTTGATGGCAAAAGAACCGACGATGCAGAACATGAGAATAGCGGGCATGAGGATGTTCTTGGGAACACGGAGCATCTGAGCGCTCGTTTTAATGGCCAGGTAGCCAAAGGGGATCATCAAGAGGTTAGCAAAGATGAAGGCCATGTAAACGGCATAAATGATCTCCGGCTGGCGCTCGAAAATCATGGGTCCTGGGCGCAGACCCTAACGTTTCTTTTCCATGAAATCTTTGAATTCACCGCTCGCTACGGCCTTCTCCAAAGATTTCTCCAGAACTTTGACTACAGCATCGGGGGTACCCTTGGGCACCCCCACTCCCCGCCAAGCACCCATGGACCAGTTAATCCCCAGCTCTTTTAATGTGGGAACATCTCTCCTCACCTCCTCTCCAGTCGTAAAACAGAAGGGGAAATTTCTGCGAGAGACCTGCAGCCGGTGTAGAGCATGGCCGTGCGCAGTTGTTCAGCGTATTGGTTGAGCAGAAGGGACACGCCTTCCTGGCCACCCCCGACCGCGGCCCCAGCCTTGCCATAAGACCTCCCCAAATTAGGAGTGATTATCCTTTGAAAGATATCGGCTCAAAGGAATGGTGAACAGAACCATCAAGGCCGTGCTCATGATCGTAAAGGAGAGGCCGAGTGAGTCGGTGATATAACCATAAATCATTGGGGATATTGCTCCGGAACCTAAAGTGATGGCGTAGTATAGCCCATACCCCCGTGAGCGCCCAGTGGGAGAGATGATCTCTGCGACGGTGGCGTAAAGGACAGAGGAAGTACCGTTTAGCACAACCCCCACAAATGGAAGAAGAACCCAGATGACCGATGGCGAAGAAAAGTGTAAAGATAGAATCCCAACAGTGGTAAGGACTTCCGTGCCTATCACCATGGGGATGATTCCGAGCCATTCGGCCAGGACTCCGCAAGCAAACTTTCCCGCTGCCCCGCCGGCGAAAAGAAGGGTCAGGGCAAACCCCACTTGAGCCACTGGAATCCCTTTTTGCAAAAGAAGAAAAGGAAGGAAGGTGAGTAAAGCCGTACGCGCCGCTATATCAATAATGCCAATGGTCAGAAGGGCTGAAAAGCTTTTCCGGTTGCGGATTCCCCAGCCACCTGCTTTAGACGTCCGCTTCTCTTTGAGCCGGGGCAATGGGAGAGAGACATTATTTTTTTCCGCCAGGCTCCAGAGAATGGCGCCAGCCACAAACCCGCCAATGGCTAAAGTGAAAATCGCCTGCCTCCAGCTCCAGAGGTTGATCATCACAGCCACCAGGAAAGGCAGGCACACCTTTCCCATATCACCGGAAAAATTATAAGTTCCCATCGCGGCCCGGCGCCCGGACATTTCAAAGACCCTGGAAAGGAGGGAAGAAGACAGACCATGCTGGCCTCCGGCGGTTCCCTTGGCAAAAATAAGAGAGAAAAGAATTGTCGAAAAAGTATAAGATATGCTCAAGAACAAAAAACCGCCGGCCAAGCCAAAAGTTCCCCCGGTGATCACGGTCAGTTCTCCAACCCTCTCCCCCAGAAGACTCAAGGGAAACTGAAAAAAGCTCATGGAAGCAGAGAAGGCCCCTTTAAGTAGCCCCACTTGGCTGAAGGAAAGATGCAGCTCGGCAGCGATGAAAGGAAGAAGTAGGTAGAGGGAATCGGCAAAGCCGTCGTCCAGGAAATGAAAGGCGCAGAAAGAAAGGAGGGATCGGCCTCGGCTCTTTTTTTCGAGTTTATTCAATCCCTCTTGATCATGCCCATGCCCGACTGGACCCCTCGAATCCTTTGGCTTCAGCAATTCCATGCTTTCCTACAATTTTCAAAGAAAGGCTTTTTCCAATAGGGTGACATCCCGTCGGCGGTAAGCCGAGACTACTTCGGCGCAAAATAGAAGGATGCTCGATGAATAAAAGGCCCACACTACCAAAATGACGATCGCCTCTAAGGAGCCATAGATCACGTTATACTGCGAGGAGCGCCCGATATACCAGGTAAAGAAATGTTTGGCCACTTCGAAAAGAAGCCCGCAGCTTGCTCCCCCAGCCAGGGCGTGGTGAAAAGAAATCCAGGTGTTGGGGATAATCTTGTAAATAGCCGTGAACGCCAGGGCCAGAACCAGATAGGGAAGCACATAGCCTACGACGAATTCGAAAAGGTCAGAATGGGCTAGGTCCACCTCAAAAAGCATGAGTTCATAGGACTCCATGACTGCTGCAAAAGTAGTTACAAATAGAGAAAGGAAGAAGATCACAGCCGAAGCCGGGATCATGGAGAGGGCCAGAAGTTTTGACCTAAAAAAATTCCTGCGGCGCTCAACCCGGAAAACCACCCCCATGGCAAATTCCAGGGAAGAAAAGATGACGCTGGCGGTCCAGATCATGGAAAGAAAGCCCACCCACCCCAGGACCTCAGCACGCTGAGAGAGGGCCTTTACTTCTTTGAATATCAAAGCGCTGGCTTGAGGGAATAGGCGTTCGAGAAAAGGAATGGCCATCTGATGGGC
>JACRCA010000023.1 GCA_016234425.1 Deltaproteobacteria bacterium
GTGGCCACCAATGAACAAAAACCCTTTGAGCTGATAAAACAAATCGTAGTTGACAAAAAAGAAGTCGCCAGACCGGCTTTGAAAAAGATCCTTATCCCCACCACGTCGGGAACGGGGAGTGAAGTTTCCAGGTTCTTTGTAGTTTCAGCGGGCAAGGATAAATACTTCCCGGGCTCTCCTTACGCTTACCCGGAGATCGCCATCATTGACCCGGGGCTTACTCTATCCATGCCTCCCAAGATTACAGCCTCCACCGGTATTGATGCCCTCTCCCATGCCGTGGAAAGCGTGATGAATAAGCTAGCCAACCCTTTCTATGATTCCCTGGCCTTCGGCGGCATCGAGCTCATTTCTAAGTACCTTCGCCGCGCCACTTTCAATGGAGAGGATCTTGAAGCCCGTTATTACATGTCCATGGGCGCAACCATCTCCATGATTTCTATGACCGGGACGGGGGGGCTTTATTCCCACAGCATCTCTTACGTTCTGGCCATGTTCCAGCCCACGGCCCACGGGATCGGCTGTGGTGTTAGCCTGCCTTACACCATGGGTTTCAACCTGCCAGTGATTGAGGATAAGCTGGCTCTCATCGCTCGGGCAATGGGGGAACGCATAGAATCCCTCTCAGCGCGAGCAGCCGGGCAACGGGCCGTGGAGATGGTTTATGATTTAATTAAAGAAGTGAAAATGCCCGTAAGCTTGAAAGAGATGGGCTTCCAGCATGAGGATGTGTATAAGATGGCGGATATCTGCATTAATAAATACCCACGACCCAACAACCCACGACCCATGTCCAAGGAAGAATGCCTGGCTCTCTTCGAGGCCATGTGGGAGGGGGATATTAGGAAAGTCTGATCAAAAAAACAGGCAATAGGCAGGAGGCGATAGGTAGAAAATAGGTTATGGGTAATAGGTGATAGGCAATAGGTTTACGGCCATACCCAAAGGGCCATGGATGAAAGGGGATAAGCAAGAAAGCATAGGGTATAGGGAGTTGGTTCAAGGTAAAAGGCGCAAGGCTAAAGGCCAGAAATTTTTCTATGGCGGCTTTTGGTTAGTGCGCCTTTTGTTTTTGAATCTCTTTTAAAATTCTTTTATAAAAATCAGAATACACTGCGCAGCCAGTTTGCGCCTGGGAGCGGAGCAGTTGGGAGCATCCTCCGCACGCCAGGCAATAGTTGATTTCCGAGGTTATTCCTTCCAGGATTTTTTTGGCAAAAAGGGGATCTGCCAGAGATTGCCGGCCAATCCCCACCATATCGCAGACCCCCTGGCTGAGATTTTTTTCCGCCCAATAAATGAAACTGCGTCTATTGGGATCGGGTTCCTTTAAATCATTTTTTCCATCCCTAAGATAGCTGTAGCCCGAGCCAATCACGGGAATGCTTACGACCTTTTTGACCGCCTTGGCCCACCCAAAGTGACGATAAACCCCTTCAGGATAATTCTTTGTCGGGCGGACCATCTCGGGAGTTATAGCGGGAATTCCAGCCGAGACGTTAATGTAGTCCAACCCCAATCTTTCCATCAGCCTGGCAAACTCGAGGGGTTCAGATAAATCTTCGACCACTTCCTCTGGCCCGGGCGTGCCAAATCCTCCCGGAATACCTTCGTAGACTGAGAAGCGGGCTCCGAGCAGAAAAGAATCGCCTCCTACGGCTCTTTTTATCTTCTCTACAGTCTCTGCAAAAAAGCGGATTCGATTTCCAAAACTGCCACCATAACGATCCTTCCGGATGTTGGCCGGGCGCAGCATTTCGGCGCATAAGTATCCATGGCATTGTTTGAAATCAATCCCATCGGCCCCTACCTGTTTGGCTATCAGGGCAGCCCTGGCAAAATCATTTCCGATCTCTTCAATCTCCTGCCCTGAGAGCATATGGGCTTCTTCATCGGCCATTGGATAAACGGTAACCAGCCTGGAAAATCCAGGCCCGCTCTGCCTGCCGGAGTGGGTGATTTGGAGAAGGACTAAAGATTGAGAGTTTATCCCCTTCATCTCCTTGATCAATTTTTCCAGGCTGCTGGCGGTCTTTTCGTAAATTCCCAGTTGATTCTTCCTGGCCCGACTTTCCTGGGTTATGGTCAGGGCTTCAAAGAAGATAATGCCCGCTCCACCCTCGGCCAACTTCCGATATCTTTGGAAGGTGAGTCCCGTGGGATTCCCAACCTCATCGGCATCGTTGCATTCCATGGGTTGATTGAGGATCCGGTTTGGAGCTAACCTCTGTCCGATTTTTATGGGTGTGCTTAAAATATTCATTCCCTTCTTCCAATTATATCCCCAAAAGTGGTACAGAATTTAGTTGAGAGACTGTGTCATAATTCGTCATGCCCGCGGACGCGGGCATCCAGTCAGGTCAAATAATTGGGGAAATCCTAAGCCGCGCTACGTGGAGTAATTTCGTCATCTATAAATTTCTCTGGATTCCCTCTTTCGCGGGAATGACATTGCACTAGATTCCCGCTCCCTTCAAACAGAACTCTTTTTGAGCTCTACCCTCATCCCTTTCTCTGCGGATAAGTAAGCAGCATAAATGGCCTGCACCGTATCGATCGCCAGATCCAATCCGGAAGCAGGCTCCCGGCCAGTGAGGAGACAGTCTACGAAATCTTCAAGTTCCTGAGGATATCCCCGGACCCAATCCTCATCCGGGCTGGCAAAATTCCAGCCGGCTTTGGTCTCTAACTTCTCAGTAATGTACTCCTCCCCAAAGATCTGAGGAGATGGCGCATAGGCCACTACCGTATCATTCGGGTTGATGTTCACCTGCACCACGGCATTGGAGAGATAAACCATCATAGTGTTCCGCACCCCTCCCAGGACTCCATCTGATGCCGTGACCACAGCCTGGGATCCATCCTCAAAATTCATGATCATCGTGGCCCAGTCTTCCACATCTTCCCAGGCGCTGACAATCCATTTCTGCGATTCCTTTTTGAATGATTCGATGGCTGTGTGCCGGCCTACTTCTGCGGTCACGGATTTGACCTGGATCTCCCGGCCTTGCTTCAGCATCCCCTCATAGTGCTTGAGATGCAAGACAGCCGAGACGGGGTGTGCTCCCAATCTTAGGAGAGCACCTCCACCGGATGTCTTCCACCTCCGCGAGTAGGCCGCGTGGGAGCCAGAATGGCTCTCCTCGGCCCGGATGTCTAAGATAGATCCCTGGCTTACTTTGATCAGGCTTTTGAGCTTAACCACGGGGGGAGCATAGATCCAGTTTTCCGCATAGCAGAATTTCACTTTGCTCGTTTTGAGCGCGGAGGCGACCACCTCACAATTTGCCATAGCTTGGGAAAACATGGTTTTCCGATCCACCGCAAACCCAACCAGGTCTTCTGGCCTTTCCTTCCCGAAGTAGCCAGTCAAAGGCTTTTCACAAATCACATGCTTCCCGGCCTGCGCCGCCTGGATGACGAATTCATGGTGGAGGTCTGTGGGGATACAGAGGTCCACCACGTCAATGTCTTTCCGGTCCAAAAGACGGCGGTAGTCGTCGCAAACTTCGGGAATATTGTATCGCCTGGCAAATTCTTCGGCCCTTGCTCGGGTGCGCGAAGCCACGGTTAGAATTTCAATCTTCGAACCACGCCACCGGCTGTAATTCTGCAGGTGAAGACGAGCCGCAAATTGAGCTCCGACTATTCCGATGCGCAGAAGATCCATAGATATCTCCTTCCCCTCTATTATTGTGGAGGCCAGAGTACAGGCTTTTTTTCTGGATTCATTGCCCAGCAGGCGGCAGAAAAATGGCTCGTTGCTATTGGAGCTTTGACCAGAGTTCCCTCAGGTCAGGGGGGTTCCACCATTTCTTCAGTTCCAAATCCTCGCAAATGACATTGGCGGCGTTGTAACCTGGAGCACCCGTAATATTTCCGAAAGGGTGGGATCCCGATCCGCAAAGATACAGGCCCTCGATGGGTGTTCGATAGGGCTTGAGACCCGGGAAAGGACGATTCTCCAGCATCTGGTCCTGGCTCGCCCTTCCCACGCAATGGTCTCCGTAGCACATGTTGATCAGCTTTCTCTCCACATCTAGGGGAGAGAAGGCATATTTGGCGATGATGTTGCTGGTATTGAGATTGGGGGCGTATTGCCGCCATCTTTCCAGGCAAACTTCCATGTATTCTGCCTTGATCCTATCCCATGCCTGCGGCCCGCCATCCCGCAAGTGGTAGGGGGCGAATTGCCAGAGAAAAGCCGCGTGCTTTCCAGGAGGCGCCTGGGTGGGATCGTGAAGGGTTGGCACAGCACATTGCATACCTGGTTTTTTCGGAGGGATCCCCTCATTGATTTCTCGCACATGACCCAAGAAGTCCTCCGTGCTCTCCAGGCCGATATTGTAATTGAAACCCGCATTGATGTCTGGATTGAAGGGTGTCGAGGTGTAATGTAGAGGTTCATTGAGGGCCAGGTGAGCGCTGAAGAGGACGAACCTGGAGAACTTGAAATTCTTAGCCCTTTGGACGATATGGGGCTCAAGTTTGTCTTCTCCCACCAGCTCCAGGAATGTTTGCGGTATATCCACTGAGCTGACGACGAGCCTGCGGGCATGGATCCTTCGTCCATCGTCGAGGATGACCCCTGTGGCACGACCCCCCTCAACAATAATCTCCCGCACGTGGCTGGCTTCCCAAAGCCTTCCGCCATGGGCCTCGAGGAATTTGCAGGTGCCATGAGCCAGGTAATGAGATCCACCCATGCAAAAGCTTCCTCTCACGCTCCCGTTGAGGGCCTGGATGAAGTGGTAACCCAATCCAGGCTCATCTGCCAGGAACATTCTGGTGGTGACGACAAAGATGACCATGGCCCTCATTTGCTCGCTTTCGAAAAATTCCTTGGCCAACTCCAAGGGGGATTTCTTGCTGATGGCCAGGTATTCGCGGCCTAATTCGCTCTTCTCGAGCAGGGCCTTTTTCTCCTGAGAGGGAAGGGGGGGAGAGTAGCCTTCGGGGGTGATGATCTTTTCATTTATGGCGCGGAAGCGCCCCAAAAGGTCCTTATAGGTTTGGGCATCCTTTCGGGAAAAATAGGAGATGTTTTTGATGGTTTTTCCCTCGTCCATGTGAAAAACAAGACAGCGGCCGTCGCTGAAAGGGACGACGGTCTGGACTGGGGGCATCTTTACCTTGATGCCATAACGTTCGAGCTCGAGGTCTTTATAGAATGGCAGGTCCGGGAGCCACCTGAGAAAATAGGCGTGCAGGTTGTGCCAAAACCCCGGGATAGTGACTTCCTCTGTACAGAGTCCTCCTCCCGGCTCCATTCTTCTCTCCAAGACCAAGGTTTCCAGCCCCGCCTTGGTCAAATATCCTCCCAAAATCTGGCCATTATGGCCTCCTCCGATGATGATGGCATCGAAGGTATCTTTCACGGGTCCATCCTCCTTTTGGTAAAAAGCTAACCACAGAGGACTCAGAGAAGTTATCAATTTTCAGGAAGTTAAGAAGACGAAAACTCGTTTGGAGAACACAGAGTATTTCTCTATGTACTCTGTGGTTTCAATTCTGCCTCTTCCCGCGCCTCCCACCGAGGTAGGCCTCCTGAACTTTCTCATTCGATCGCAGTTCCTCCCCAGTGCCTGTCAGGACAATCCTTCCAATCTCAATGGCATAGCCGCGATCGGCGATCTGCAGGGCTTTTCTCGCGTTCTGCTCGACTAGAAGGATGCCGATCTCATCACTCTTAAGTTCCCGGATTTTCGCGAAGACCTCGTTCACCAGGATGGGCGCCAGACCCAGGGAGGGTTCATCCATCATGAAGAGTTTGGGCTTGGCCATGAGGGCTCTGCCCAAAGCCAGCATCTGCTGTTCCCCTCCACTCAAGGTCTCCCCCAGTTGCCTTTGTCTCTGCCGCAGGACGGGAAACATAGTGAAGACTACATCGAGTGGTTGGCTGAGGTTTTTATCCGAGCAACTGAATGCCCCCATCAGCAGGTTTTCCAAGACCGTCATCTTTTTCAGGATGGCCCGGCCCTCTTGGATCAGAAAGATCCCCTTTTCCACAATCTTATGGCAAGGGATTCTCGTAATTTTTTCTCCCTCGAAGATCACTTCTCCCTGGGTGGGTGAAAGAATCCCAGCGATAACCCTGAGTAAGGTGGTCTTGCCTGCGCCGTTAGCCCCAATAAGGGTGACAATCTCTCCTTGTTTGACCTCCAGGTCAACGCCCTTTAAAACCTGAATAGCGCCGTAACCAGCTTCAACATCCTTGACCACAAGCATGAATCTTTATCTTTCTTCCCTTCCGAGGTAGGCCTCGATGACTGCTTCGTTGGCCTGAATTTTTTCCGGTGTGCCCTGGGCAATCAATTTACCAAAATTCAAGACGTATATATAGTCACAAATCCCCATCACCACGCTCATGTCGTGCTCGATCAAAAAAATGGTTTTACCAGTATTTCTGATCTCCTGGATTCGGTCCAGAAGCTCTTCAGTCTCGGCCTCGTTCATCCCGCCTGCTGGTTCATCTAACAGCAAGAGGGTCGGCTGTAAGGCCAGGGCCCTGGCAATCTCCAGACGTCTCTGCTCCCCATAAGCCAGGTCAGAGCTTAGTTCCCCATGCTTTTCCCAAAGTCCCATCTGTTGCAGCAAGGCTTCGGCCTCTTCTCGCAGCTTTTTCTCTCTTTGGCCCTTAAATTGGAATAGGCTCGGGATACCAGATTGGGTGTGGATATTCTGGGCCACCAGGACGTTCTCCAAAACGCTCATGGTCGGGAACAGGCGAATATTCTGGAAGGTGCGGGCGATGCCCAGCCGGGCAATCTGATGGGGAGGAAGAGAGGTCAACTCCTCATCCTGGAATTGAATGGAACCACCGGAAACAGGAAGTAGCCCAGTTACGAGGTTGAACAGGGTCGTCTTCCCTGCTCCGTTCGGGCCTATAAGGCCATAGATCCTATTTTGCTCCAAGTGAAGCTGGATATGGTCCAGGGCCTGCAGTCCCCCAAAATTTTTGGAGACGTCAACAACCTTGAGCATCTCAAGACCTCGCCGCTCGAAAGATCCCCTCGAACCAATCCCCGAGGTTCCTGACGGTCTGCCGGGTAAGGATTCCGGAAGGGCGAAAGATCATCATGGAGACCAGCACCGCACCATACAGGGAAAGGCGCCAGTCCTTCATGAAACGGAGACCCTCTGGAAGGATGCTGAAGATGATCGCCCCCACCACTGCCCCCCAGAAGGTTTGCATTCCTCCCAGGAGGACAAAGAGGACAGCCATGGCGGAGACAAGAAAATTGAAATTGCTCGATTCAATGTAGAACATGTAGTGGGCATAGAGAGCTCCGGCCACTCCAGCAATGAAGGCCCCGAGGCCAAAGACCCCGATCTTCAAAAGGGTTACATGCAACCCAACCGTGCTGGCCACCTCAGGATCATCCCGAACTGCATCCAAGGAGCGACCCAGGCGGGATCTGGTCAAGAGCCAGAAGAAAAATATGGATAACAGGACCCATCCATATATAAGGGGTAAAGTGGCTCCCGAGGGCCCCCTGAAGCCGTAAGCTCCTCCAGTAGGTTCGAAGTTCATGAAGAAGGTCCGCACCACTTCTCCGAAACCCAGCGTGGCCAGGACCAGGTAAATCCCCTTCAGTCTGAGGGCGGGGATACCTATCAAGAGCCCGATGATGCTCGAAGCGAGGGCGCCCACCAGGATTGCCGGCAGAAGAGGCACCCCCGATTTCACCGTGAGATAGGCTGAGATGTAAGCTCCGATGGCCATGAACCCGGCGTTTCCCAGGGAAAGCTGATCTGTCGTGAGAATGGCGTAGACGCTCAGGGCCATCAGGATGTTGATCCCCATCAGGGCTAAAACACCTTCCAGATAAACACTCATTCTATGGCACTCCTAAGATTCCCGATTTGTTACCCCAAAAAGACCTTCTGGCTTGAACATGAGAAAAAGGAAAAAGAGGCCGAAGATGATCATGTCGCGGTAACCGGCTGTAAGATAGGCATCGTTCATTACCTCGAGCACTCCGAGCATGATCCCTCCAATCATCGCCCCACGCAGATTTCCCAGGCCGCCGATGACCATGGCTACCATGCCGATCAAGCCTTGGCGGATCCCTATGAAAGGGGTGATCTGCAGGTAGACCAGTGCTGTCAGAACTCCGGCCACGCCAGCCAGAGCCCCAGAAGCGAAAAAAGTGAAAGTGAAGACCCGAAAGATGTCCACTCCCAGGAGGCTGGCATTTGTCTGGTTTTCGGAAGTGGCCCTCATGGCCCTTCCCATGCGAGTCCTCTTCACGAACTGGTCGATCACGATCATCAAGAAGAGGGAGGTCGCCAGGATGATGATATGAATAGAGGAGATGAGGATGGGTCCTAACTGGAATTGAGATATTTCCGTGGTCTGGGGATATCGGGAAGGTTCTGACCCCCAAATCTGCGTGGCCACGTTCTGCAGGAGGATACCAAAGGCAATGGTACTGAGCAACGGACCCAGAAAATGGGCTTTTCTCAAAGGCCGAAAACAGAAGCGTTCAACAAGGATGGAGATGATGCCTGCTCCCAGCATGGCGACGATTAAGGCCATGTAAAGGGGCATTCCCAGGAAAGCAAAAGTGAGCCCTAAGAAAGCGCCAAACATGAAGACGTCCCCATGGGCTATGTTCAGCATCTGAAGGACTCCCAGTACCAGGGTATAGCCCATGGCGATCAACGAATAGGTGCTCCCCAGCATCAATCCATTGATGAGCTGTTGAAGAAACATGATTTTTCATCCATCATTAATGAGTGTTGGGGCGGCCGTATTGAGGCCGCCCCTTAGCCAAGCAACCTTCAATTCTTGACGGCAACCCACTGTCCTGCCTTGATCTCGTAAACTTGGACGTCCTTTACGCCGTCTCCAACTTCATTGAATCCTTTGCTGGCCACACCCTTGAAATCTCTTAGGGTGGTAAAGTATTCCATGACCTTTGCCCTATCCTTTTCCAAATCTCCAGGCTTGTTGGTCACTCCCTTTTTCTTGATGGCCTCAATGGTCATGAAAACTGCGTCATACGCATTCACTGCGTAATAATCGGGCAACTTGGTATATTCACCTGGATAAATTCTGACAGCCTTATCGTATGCTTCTTTGAATTTTTTACTCTTGGGCGAATCATCACTTCGGTCCCATATGGTTCCGGAAAATGTTCCTTCTACAGCCTTGCCGCCTAATTGAGGAACCTCCCCCTCCATGATGGGAGCCGTGCTCATGAAGGGCTGGGTCATCCCCTGTCTTCGGGCCTCCGTTATGATGTTTAAGGCGTCAGGCCCCAGGGCCCCCATCCCGATCCCATCCGGGTTCATGGCCTTCAGTTTGGTGATCTGGGCCATGAATTGGGTGTCATTGGTCTGGAAGGTCACCGGATCAGTCCCCGTAATGACTTCAAGGCCCTCGGCTTTGAAGGCTGCCGGAAGAACTCCTGTGCCCACAGACTTGGATACCGCATCCTTGATATCTGTGATAATGGCCACCCTTTTAATGTTGTAGCGCTTCTTGAAAGCCTTGACCACGGCACCGGCGATCTTGTCCTCGGTAAGAGTGTTCCTGAACGCATAAGGTCTGTTGGCGGCGGACAGCCCAGGTTTGGATGAGGCTACGCATATTTGGACGATCTTGAGCTGGTTACCCAGTGGAAAGGTCGCTTCTGCCTCTGAGCTATAATGCGGACCAACGATGGCCAGTATTTTGTGGTCGGCCACCAGTTTGCGCACCACATTGACCGCTTCCTGGGGATTGCTGGCCGTATCCTCGATGTACAGCTTCAGTGGAACACCATAGACGCCACCCTCAGCATTGATTGCATCCACGGCGGCCTGGGCCCCGATCGCTTCCCGCTTGCCCACATTGGCCCCGTGGCCGGAAATGCAGAGGGCCGCCCCGATGCGGATCTCTTTACCAGCTATGGTCTGGGCAGAGGAAATCAGCGGAAAAAGTGAGACGAGCGCAAAGGCACAAAATAGAGCCATCAAAAAAATCTTATTTTTCCTTTTCATATCCTTTTCCTCCTTTTTCCATGTAAATGGATTTTTTAGCATCTCATGCATGACTGCGAGACTCCTTTTACAATGGATCACCTCCTTCTGATAATTCTCCACCTCTTAGCACAAAAAAAATATTATCTTCTTTATGAGCTACCAAAGTCAATTGTTTTTCGCTATGGCGACGAAAGAGAAATTTTTCCTTCGGCGGATAGACCCAGCTCATCTAATTTCTCAGGTGTGGGCACACCCCTCTCATCCCAAGCGCGAACCTTGTAATAGTCCTCCAAGAGCTGGTCCAATTCTACAATGTGCCCCTTGGCCGGCCCCTCCGGCATGGGTTCATGAAGGAGCCTGGGCGGCAGCGTATCATCCCTCCGGCCAAAGCCTTCCCGCAGGTTAAACAATCTTTCCAGGTTCCATATGCGTTCCCCGGCCTTCAGCAAATCTTCTGGGCCAAAAACCTCACCGATCACGCGGGAGAAAAGGCCAGCGGTTTCCGCCATGTCCATCCCGTCGTTGTGGGGAGGAAAGACGCAGATGCCCAGAGAGTCCAGAACAGCGGTTTCATCCTGGGCTTCTTTAGCCGCTATTCCTTTGCCTTTTATGGATAAAGGGTCGATGGGGGGCGGCGCTCCGAAAGTCTCCCGGGAGATGAGGCCCCTTTCGTGGCACCCTCCCCGAGGCGAAGTAGCGTACTCGATCCCCATGCCTTTAGCTCCTCGGGGACCATACGCCGCCAGCTCCAGGCCCTTCACGTGCATGGCAAAATCTGCGGAGCCTTTTCCGATTCCCTGAGCGGCTCTCCGGACACCTTCGGCTAAGAGGTCTCCCAGGCCCTCGCGGTAGCCAATCCGACGAATCATTGCTACCATAGCTTCATGGTTTCCAAACTTTAAATCCAGCCCCTCCAGTTCTTCCGGGCCGATCAAACCCCTTTCTGTGCATTCCATGGCAAAGGCGATCGTACTACCCGTAGAAATGGTGTCCAGCCCCAGTTGGTCGCACAACCGGTCCGCAGCAATAATGGCATCGAGGCAGGAATTCCCGCATTGGGCACCAAAGGCCCAGAAGGTCTCGTACTCCGGGCCTTCGGTCTCGATTCCCTCGTACGGCCCCTGGGCAGCTCGCGTAAGGTTGCCACACGCCGCTGGACAGGCGTGACAGGTCAACTTCCGCAGAACCCTGCGCTGTTGCTCCATGGCGTTGACTTTCCCTATCCCGTCGAAAACTCCACCCTGAAAATTGCGCGTCGGGAACAGGCCTCTGTCGTTGACGATAACCAGGTTTTTGGGTGTGCCAAATTTTCCAAAGATCTTCAATCTATCGGTCTGGCGAGCCTTCTTCCGAATCGCCCTCTGAAGTTCCTGGAAACTCTGGAATTCCACGATGGGAACCCTGCGGGGTTCCTCTTACGGCAATGGCCTTGAGGTTCTTAGAGCCCATTATCGCCCCTGCGCCGCCCCGGCCAGCAGCCCTTCTTCCGCTTATGATGCAGGCGAACCGGACGCCCTTCTCGCCCGCCGGGCCGATGCAGGAAATTTGAATCCCTTGGTCTCCCAGTTCTTTTCGAATGGCTTCCTGACAGTCATCCGTATTCATGCCCCAAACATGGGAAGCCCTTTTCAACTCAGCTTTTCCTTCGTTAATCCAAAGGTAGGAAGGCTCTTCGGCCCGGCCTTCTATGATCAGGCCGTCATACCCGGCAAAGCGAAGGTGAGGCCCGAAGAATCCGCCGGCCAAACTCATCAAGATTGTCCCGGAAAGAGGGGATTTAGTCATGGCGGTGTACTTCACAGACCAGGGAGCACCCGTGCCAATTAAGGGGCCAGTCAGGAATAAGAGTTTATTATCTGCGGCCAGCGGTTGGGTAGAGGGTTTGAGTTCGTCAAAAAGAATCTTTGCTCCCAAGCCCCTCCCACCTAAGAATTTAAGAATCAGGGATCGATCGATTTCCTCCCTCTGGAATCTTCTTCTGAAGAGATCGACTCTGAGGAGTAGGTAAGTATAACTTTTAAGGTTTATCACTTTCCCTCCGAACCGTGGGCCTCCGTGAAGATGGTAATGACATCCTTCCCATGGACCTCGCGAATGTTCATGGGAAGAAGCCTCTGACCCAGTTGGTAGGCTTTGAGGGCCAGAGAACTTACTTCATCGCTTTTTATGCCATAATCTTTCAGATAGGGGGAAATTCCCATTTCATCCAAAAAGCGCAGAAGAGCATCGGAGGCTTTCAGAGAGGCTTTCTCGGCACTGAGCCCTTGCACCCTCTCTCCGAGTGCCTCGGCAACTTTGGCGTAAAGCTCCTCGTGGCCTAAGCGGTTGAATCCTATCACCCATGGAGCCAAAACGGCCACGGATTGGCAGTGGGTAAATCCCCTCTGATCGAGGACCAAGGCCAGGGCGTGAATAGCCCCCAGCCCGCTGTTGGTCATTCCCATAGCACCGAGGGTTGCTCCCCTGGCCATAGCCTCTCTCGCCTCCATATCACTGCCATCCTTGTATGCCCTCAAGAGATATTTTCCGATCAAACCCATGGCTTCCCAGGTATAAATCCGGCTCACAGGATTGGCATAGCAGGAAGTATGCCCCTCTACTGCATGCACCAGGGCATCCAATCCCGTTTCCGCAGTCAACCGAGGGGACATCTGCCGCGTCAATTCTGGATCGACCACCGCGGCCTCGGCCATGGTCCGAGGGTCCCAAATGGATTTCTTAGTGCCTTCCTCCGGCACATCTGCAACAACGGCCTGGGTAACTTCTGTTCCACTTCCTGCGGTTGTGGGCACAAGGATCACGGGAATGCCCTTTCTCCTCAACAAATTGCGCCCGAGCAGCGACCTCATTCCCCCTTCGTGAACAGCCACAACCGCTGCTCCCTTGGCCACGTCCATGGGAGAGCCCCCTCCCAGGCCGATGATCAGATCATATCCCTTCTCTCGAACTATCTTGGCGCAATCTTCCACGATCGCCACATCGGGTTCAGGGCGGGGATTAATAAAGATTTCTGTGCGATTTTTGAAAGATCCCATGGAGGAGAGGGCGCGCTCGAGAATGCCCAGTCTCTGGACAGTCGGACCCGTAACGATGAGGATACTCTTCGGATCCATCTGAAGCAGAATTTGTTCCAGAGACCGTAGAGCACCCGAACCCATACAGATGATTCTTGGCTGGACGAGGTTGTACATAGAATAAACTCAGGCAGCGGGAATCGAAAGATGAGAGATTTTTTGAGAAAA
>JACRCA010000211.1 GCA_016234425.1 Deltaproteobacteria bacterium
AAAAAGTCATTCTTGAACATAAGCTCTGGCGTTCCTGTGTGAATAATTCTCAACTTTCTATCTAATTTTCTACTCGATCACTGCAACACCGCCGCACTTCTTTCATCCTGGCTTTAATACCTTGATACCATCGACTCGATTGAGGTGTTGATCGAGAATCGATGAAGGCCTTTTTCATCTAATGCTCTCCCTGGCAAAACGCTTTGCTCTTTTTTATGGACCTCTTCTCTAATACCTTCAATACCGGGATAAGGCCTGGTCGCTGGGAAAGCTCCATAAAAATCTAAAAGGGATTTCTTTTTCATGGGGTTTAGAATGGCATGATCCCCTTCCACCGTGAAAATAACTGAATCACCGTCTTTGAGTGCTAAGGCGTCCCGGATCTTTTTGGGGATGGTCACCTGGCCCTTAAAAGTAATCTTTCCTTTTTCCATGCATTACCTCCTTATAGAATTCCTGCCTTTTAAAATAGCATTACCCTAATTCCCTGTCAAGGAAAATTGATTCTTTCAAGAACGCTCTCTCGCCTCACGGTATTCTCTATGCCCTTTGCCCTATGTTCTTTGCTTTTTTATTCCTTGCGCCTCACGCTTTTCGTTCTTTGCTACCCGCTATGAGCTATCAGCTATGACCTGTTATTTCCCCTCCGCGATCTTTGGCTTTCAAGATCTTCCTTGCTTTATTGGTGATCTTTTTATCTGGATATGCATTTGCTGCTCAAATAACTATCGCGACTGATCCCGTGGGGTTGCAGGTCGTGGTGGATGGGGTTTCTTATCCTGCTCCTTATACTTTCGATTGGGAAGCAGGGTCTGTGCATACTATTTCAGTCGTTTCTCCGCAAGATGGTCCTCCGGGGACTCGGTATGTGTTTTATTCCTGGAGTGATGGGGGAGCGCCGGAGCATCAGATTAAAGTAGCTTCTGTGAGTGATATCTATACGGCCAATTTTACGACCCAGTACAGTTTAACCACTGGGGCGAGTCCTGCTGGGGGAGGGATGGTCAGTCCTTCGGGGACGAATCGGTATGACAGTGGGCAGAGTGTTTCTATCTCGGCGGCGGCCAGCGTGGAGTATATTTTTTGGCAGTGGTTGTGGCATCTTAGCGGGTCTGCCAATCCGACTTTCCTGATCATGAATGGCCCGAAGAGTGTAACGGGCCAATTTGTGGCCATTCCGGAGACTATTACTGTTCCAAATACTCCTGATGGGCCTACCAGTGGGGGTGCTGGGAGCAGCTACACATTTTCTACGGGGGGTTCTGTCTCCAACCTGGGTCAGGGTCATTCTCCGGAGTATCGCTTTGATTAGGGGGATGGGACTTTTTCGAGTTGGTCATCTTCTCCCACAGGTTCCAAGGCCTGGTCATCTGGAGGTTCCTATCTTGTGAGGGCTCAGGCTCGGTGTAAGCTCCATCCTGAGGTGATGTCTGGTTGGTCGAGTGCGCTTTCTGTAGCCATCACTCTTCCTTATACGGTTACCACCAGTCCTGCGGGACTGCAGATTGCAGTGGATGGATCAACTTACACTGTCCCTGCTACCTTTAACTGGGTTCCGGGTTCTACGCATACTCTTTCGGTTTCGTCACCTCAGGATGGCTCTTCCGGAACTCGCTACGTTTTCTCCTCATGGAGTGATGGAGGGGCTCAGAACCATACGATTACGGCTCCATCTTCGAGTACAACGTACACGGCCAGTTTTACGACCCAGTATAGTTTAACCACTGCGGTGAATCCTGCTGGGGCAGGGACGGTCAGCCCTTCGGGGACGAACTGGTATGTCAGCGGGCAGAGTGTGTCCGTCTCGGCCATGGCCAGTTCGGATTATAGTTTTTCAGGGTGGTCTGGGGATCTTACTGGGTCCGCCAATCCGACATCCCTAATTATGAACGGCCCGAAGAGTGTAACGGCCCAGTTTACGGCTATTCCAGAGAGCATCTCCACGCCTGGAGCCCCCATTGGGCCATCCAGCGGGTATGTCGGAACTGCCTATTCCTACCTAACCAGTGAGGCTTCTTCCAATCTGGGCCATCCCTTAGAGTACCAATTTGATTGGAAGGGTGACGGAACGGACCTCTCCCTGTGGGGTGCGGCGAATCAGCAAAAAGCCTGGACTGTAGCGGGCCAATACAATGTCCGCATCAGGGCCCGGTGCTCCCTCCATACATCTGTGGTTTCAGAGTGGTCATTGGGAACTTCTGTGGGAATTCAGCGTGTTTTTCAGATCGGTTGCTCCGATGATGGGATTCAATGCCTGGGGAGAACTGATGGTGGGAACGATGGCAATAACCTGGTGAACGGAAAGCCAAAATTGGATGTGGAGTATGAGTTCAAAATCACGTCCAGGATACTGGGGGCACGCCAGAGTATGTAGATTGTACATGACCCAAAGGAGTAACCCTGGGGGGGCTGATTTTCATGATTATGAAATGTCCTGCAACGGAGATTTCCAGGTAGGCGCTAACTGCACCTACCGCACAAAGCTTGGCCCGGCAGCCGTCCATAAATTCCATTTTAAAGCCAAGATGTCAGATGGTACGGTTATTTCTTATCCGACCGCTGGATATATCTCGGGCCCGCAGATCCAACTTCTACGAGGTAACAATCTGGTAGGAATCCCGAGGGACATCAACAGCGCAGGCCTGGATGGCCAAGGAGCTTTAGGGAGTTCAAGAGTATACCGATGGAATCCCGATGGAGAATATTACAGTAAAATAACGGCCTCCGAACCTGCAAAGTCTGGCGAGGGCTACTTAATGTACGCGCGCAGCAAAACCTTGCCAGAGCTGGCCAACTACGGGGATGTTCCTGGGCTTGAATATGCCCACCCCCTCCAACCTGGCATGAATCTAATTAGCAATCCCTATGCAGGCGATGTTAGTCTTTCTGAAATAAGGGTTCAAAAGGGAACCTTAACGATCGTATCCTGGCAAGAGGCCGCTACCCGAGGTTGGATTGTAAATGCCCTCTACTATTACAATGGGAAGCAATGGGGAGATACCTACTCTCATCTGACTTTAGAGGATGGGGCCCAACTTGTGCCCTGGTTGGGGTACTGGGTAAACCTGAACTTATCCGATGACACCTATTACCTGATCATTCCAAAACCTTAAGAAAGGAAGGGGAGGGAAATGCAGAGAAAGGTAGCCATCATAGCAGCCATCCTCCCGCTCTTTTTGTGTACGTTGGTTTCTGCGGATGGGGGCTGGCAAACAGACATCAGGGTGAGACTTCTAGATGCAGAGAATCGATTGATCATCGGGCAAAGGCCCGAGGCAGCCGATGAGTGGAATGCCAGGTATGATGTACCGGCTCTCCTCTTCGGGGATATTATGGCCTACATCGAAGAGCCTGGCGGGGGAAGATATTGGAGAAAAATTAAAAATTATCGGGAAGGGTATCCAGATGCGAAAATATGGTATTTGGTCGTAGAATCTCATTTAGAAGGCGAGATCGTCAAGCTAAACTGGAATCCCTCCAATTTCCCCACCGGAATGAAGATTATTCTTCTCGATACCACGACAGGAAATGAGATCGACATGAAAATCCAAGCAGAATATTCTTACCAGAATGTGGGGAAAAGAAAATTTCAGGTGGAAGTGCAGCATTGATCAGACGGGACACGTTCAGGAGCTATTCCCTTTACAGACATCTCCTCTTTGTTACATCATATTTTCTGCCGCTCAGCCTAGCCAGCTGGGGAACGGGAAAATTGAAAAAATCGGCGTTCTGCTCATCAGAAATTCCTGGGGCAAGGGGCGGGAAAGTGGATTGATATGGGGCAATTTAGCGAGTAAAAAGGCAGGGGGTTGGGTGTAGGAGATAAATAGTATTGAGTAATTAATACAAACGCATTAAATAACCTGTCATTGCGAGGAGCGGAGCGACGAAGCAATCCCAAGAAGAACGAGATTGCCGCGCCCTTCGGGCTCGCAATGACTCGGAAAGAGACTTAATGCGTTTGTAATAGTTTAGAGGGTTAAGTGCATAATGAGATGAAGCTGGGAAACCCAAATGATTTTGCGGGTCCATTTACTTCATTTGAATAGTCACTCTCGTTGCCAGAGGTATCATACGCGGTGACCGCAATATAATATGTTTGCCCTTTAGTAAGGCCGGTCAAAGTATAGTATGTCGTACCGTTCGATTGAGTAGCCATTCCAACATCGATTGATTTCTCATAAACGCCTAAGGCCGTTCCATAATGAACCTTATATCCCGCCAAATCGGGTTCGGTATTAGAATCCCAGGCCAAATTTATCGTTCCTTCAGGTGTTCCTCCAGTAGGGGCGGGCTCTGGACCACATCCACTTAGAATAAAAATTAATACTAAAGAAATTGCCAGAAATGGAATGGAAAGAATTTCTTTACGCCTCACAATAATCCCCCCATCTAATCAGACAGGTTCTTCTTTACTATTTATTGCATAAAATAATCCCACATTATGCATGAGCACGACATTTCTTAAAACCAAAGTGCCTCCGACGATAGTAAAATATGGGTGCTCCCATAAGCTTAACCATTATAGAGGAGGCACTTAATAACTGAAAAATAATATACCCCGAAAACAGCAGGTTGATAAGCAGAAAATTGCCGGCTTGGTGGGCAGCCGCTTTCTGTATCATTTCATTGGTCAGGAAGATTTGGCTATCCCCGTTACGCTCAATACCATTTTGAATGGCCATAACAACCTCTATTTTTAACATCTTGGAGGATTTGTGTCAACGTAGCATTCATTTAAATCACCCCTTTGCTATCCGGCCTCTCGGCTGGCGATTTGGGCCATAGATTCGGCCATCCCCAATTCAGCTCCGAACTCTGCAATCCTTGTCGTATAATTTGCCATCTTTGACGTATCCCCGGGGCCACCAGTTAAAAATCAAGATTGATTTTACCTAAAAAGTTTACTATAATTGCCGCAAATTTCTGGGAAATCTCTTCCTGTGGGCATCTTCCTACACTTTAGCTCTCGCGACTGTGGAGGCTGAATTTCGACACACGCTTGGTGACCCGACGACTCAGGACTCGAGATTGATTTTTAACCCTTTATTTTCGAAGGGATTTTTAATATCATTTGGAGGATCTTTTGATTTGGCAAGGGGT
>JACRCA010000212.1 GCA_016234425.1 Deltaproteobacteria bacterium
CAGACCAAGCAAGAATCCAAAGCCGGCAGAAATGAAGGCTGCCAGAGGAAGGGCGATGATAAAGGGAATCTCCAATTTAGTGATGAACATCACGGTGGTGAAGGCTCCAATGGCAAAAAACCCGGCATGGCCCAGGGAGATCTGTCCGGTATAACCCACCAGGATGTTTAACCCGATGGCCACGATGCCGTGAATGATAATCAGGTTGACGAGATAGACTGAAAACCCGAGAAAGTGTGTCTTCGCCACAATCCAGGGTAATACGGCAAGGAACCCAAGAAAAATGATCGACCAGACTAGAATCGCTTTGCTGGTGAAAAGTTCTATGTCTTCGTAGTAGGATCTCTTAATATCCACTCTTCAATCCTCGTCCAGGAAAATTCAGCGACCCCATTCCCAATATTAAATCCCTTATAAGACGTCAATCATTTTTTCATTTTCTGCGGCCAATCTTTCCAGATGGGCTTCCAGGTGATAAAGATTTATCACATCGTCTCGGTTGTATTCCAGCAAAGCTTGGAGGGCCTTTTCATCTCCGTAAATGCGAAAGCGTTCCCACAGGCGCATGGCCTCCAGACCATCGATCCCTTTAGAAGCTCTTTCGATTCCCAGTTGCTCTTCCACGCGCTTCAACCCACCGTAAAGATTTTTCTCCCAGCAATGGTACATCAAGTCGCGGCATTCAAAATATTTATTTAAATCCAGGCCCACGACTCGCTTGATGACCGGCAAATCAAAACGGCTCCCATTATAAGTTAGAATTTCGGTTACCCCCTCCAAGACATTCCAGAGATTCGTCCAGTTAACTTCTTCACCGACGAGCTGGACCAGGCGATCCGGCGGGCGAAAGATTCCCACGATGGTGATCTCTCCTCCGAAGGATGTCTCGATGTCCAAATAGACTTTCAAGTTAAGTGCCTAAAATGCCCAAAGTGATCAAGAGTGCCTAAATTTGCTAAAGAGCAATTTCCTATAAGATCAAATTAGAAACCTTAGAGTTTAGAATACAGGCGTCAGGAGCCGGTAAGATCTCCCCTCCCCCTTGATGGGGGGGCTTGCCCTGTGGAGTGAATTTCACTGCTCCACAGGGTAAAGGTGGGGGTGCAAATGCTCCTTTTGATTATATCCGCAAATTCTCCTATAATGCTTCTAATCCCCATTTACAAAGAGGCGAGGATGGGCTCAAACTTTTCGGCAACCTATCTCCTTCAGCACCTGGAAAGCATTGCCGTCCAACTGGAGATAGAAGTCTGCTACGAAGACCTCTCTGACGAAGAGATCCTCATTCGTAGCGGTGGATGTAAACTGCTGGGGCGAAACCTGATCATCATCGACTCCCGCCGCCCAACGGATGAACAAGCGCGGATCTTAGCCCGGGAACTTTCCAAATATGATTTAGAAGATCTTTACATCCTTCCCCAAGTGCGGGAGTTCATCTTTTCTCAGTCTTCTCCCCGCGAGAAGAATCTTCCCCAGAGATAAAGGAAGAGCCCTAATCCCAATAAAGGAATCCAGATCATCCTCCAAACCGGTGAGGCACCCTCCCGTCCCATAAGCATCAGCAAAACCGCCAGACACAAAAGGGGAAGTCCCCAAAAAACCTTCTTCCGGTCTATGTTTCGGGACGGCTCTTTCATAGGGTTATTTGCCACAGAGCTCACAGAGACCACAGAGATGAAATTAACTCTAAAAAATAAAAAGGAAAAAATTTGATGGCTTCGTAAAAAGTCGTCATTCCCGCGTAGGCGGGAATCCAGAATCCACGAAACCCGATGAAAAGACTGGATTCCCGTTTTCACGAGAATGACAGGAAAACCAATTTACGGATTTTTTACCATTTCATCAAATTTTTCTGTTTTCATTTCAATAATTCTCGGTGATCGCCGTGTCCTCTGTGGCTAAAAAAATTATTATGATTTTGACTGAAAAAACCAACTAAGTCAATTCATTTCCCTCCTGCCTCCGAATTCCGCATTCCGCATTTTAAAGGGCCCTCTATCCTTTTTTGACCCTCCGTGCTATAAATGGCTTATAGGAGAAAAAGACCATGGATCGATTCATTGACCTTCGTAGCGATACAGTAACCAAACCCACCCCCGAGATGCATAAAGCCATGTTTGAAGCAGAAGTCGGGGATGATGTCTTCGGCGAAGACCCAACGGTCAACGCCCTCCAGGAAAAAGCTGCGCGGCTTTTAGGTAAGGAGGCCGCACTCTTCGTAGCCTCGGGCACCATGGCCAATCAACTCTCGATCAAGGCGCATACCCAACCTGGGGATGAGGTAATCATCGAGGCCGGCGCTCACGCCATGAACTTTGAAGGCGGCGCCGGAGCAGTAGTTTCGGGGGTTCAATTTTTTGGCATCCCTGGAAACCGAGGAATCTTTGAGGTCGCACAAGTAGAGGCGGCCATCCGGATTGACGACGTGCATTTCCCCGTGAGCCGACTGGTAGTGATCGAAAATACCCATAACCGCGGGGGAGGTACCGTCTTCCCACTAAACAAGATTCGCCCGATTCGAGATTTGGCTACTCAAAGAGGGTTGCGCATGCACATGGACGGGGCGCGCCTTTGGAATGCCTGCGTGGCTTCAGGAATATCCCCTGCAGAATATGCCGAACCTTTTGACTCGGTCTCTGTTTGCCTTTCCAAAGGCCTGGGCTGCCCGGTGGGTTCTCTGGTGGCTGGCTCAAAAGATTTTATCAAACGAGTGCGCCGGTTTCGGAAAATGGTGGGCGGAGGAATGAGACAGGCGGGTTTCCTGGCTGCGGCCGGAATTTATGCCCTCGACCACCACATCGACCGGCTGGAAGACGATCATCGCAAGGCCAAAAAACTGGCCGAGTGCTTGGCCAATATCAAAAACGTGCTCATCCATCCGGCGGAGGTGGAAACAAACATCCTTTTCTTCGATGTATCCCGCGCCGAGCGGACGGCTCAAGAGGTGGTCGCGGCCTGTAAGCAAAAAGGGGTGCTCCTTCATCCCACGGCGAAAACGCGCATCCGCTGCGTCACCCACTTAGACGTTTCTTTCGAAGACATTGACCACGCTCTAAATGTTATTGAAGGAGTGATGAAGGGATGAGATATGCTAAGATGCATTCTTTTTGACGTAGACAATACGCTCTACCCCAAATCTCTGGGCATCTTTGACATGGTGGTCGAGCGGATACGAAATTACATGGAAGTGCGCATGGGCTTTGAGAGAAGCCTGGCCCATGAGCTTAGGCAAGAATACATTAGGAAATATGGCTCTACCCTCCGGGGCCTGATGATTCACCAAAATATCAACCCCGAAGATTACCTCCAATATGTTCACGACGTAGGGGTTGAAGGGAAGCTGTCTTCCGACCCTGCACTTGCCGAGCTCTTGGAATCCATTCCGATCAATAAAGCTATTTTCACCAGCGGCCACCGGCCCCACGCTCAGAAAGTCCTCCGCTGCCTGGGCGTTGAACATTTTTTTTCCCGGATCTTCGACATCACCTTCACGCACTACATCCCCAAGCCCAACCCCGAGCCATACCGTCAGATTCTTGAATTCCTCGGCCTTCCGGGGCGAGAATGCATGATGGTTGAGGACCTACCCGCCAACCTTTACCCCGCCAAAGAACTGGGCATGATCACGGTCCTCGTGGGTCAGGGCGTTGACGGGTTTGTGGATTACGGGATAGAAAATATCCTGGAGCTTGGAAAGGTATTGAAGGGAATGGCTTATTGAATGAACCTTTTTATGGGAGGTGGAGATGACCTGTATGAAGAAATGGAGGTATTTAGGGAAGAGCTGGTTATCATTACTATTGATAATGTTTGCTGCGCCCTGGCTTGAAAGTCCTGCCTTTTCTGCCCAGTCCACAATTACAGAAGCCGAAAGTTATGCCTGCATGGGCTATGACAAATCGAGAAAACAAACCGAGGAAGAGGCCCTGACCAATGCGAAGCGAAAAGCAGTGGAGTATGTATCCACCTACATCAAGAGTGAGACCCGGGTAAAAGACTTTCAACTCGAAAAGGACCTGATCGAGGCCTACGCGAATGCCGCCGTCAAGATTATCCAGGAGCTGGAGAGGTCATGGTACAGAGATCCTTCATCAGGGGATTGTTTCAAGGTAAAGATTAAGGCTGAGGTTATCCCGGATGAGAAGGCGATGGCCAGGTTAGCAAAAGAAAAAGAGGTCACCGATGACCCATCGGCACCCCTCAACGTGCAAGTCTGGACGGATAAGAAAGAATACAAGCAGGCCGAAAAGATCAGAGTTTATCTGAAGGGCAACAAACCCTTCTATGCCCGTGTCCTACATAGGGGTGTGAAAGGAGAGTTGCTGCAGCTGCTGCCAAATCCCTTCCGGAAGGATAACTATTTTAATGGGGGCGTAATCTATGAAATCCCTTCCGGCAGTGATAAGTTTGTGTTGGAAGTAATCCCTCCATTCGGTGAGGAGGATATCATTGTCTATGCCAGCTGTTCCCCTCTCGGAGATATCGGCCTGCAAAGCGAGGGGGGGGTTTATCGGGTGACCACAGAGGGAAAATATGTGGGCGAAAAGACCCGAGGAATTCAAATTAAGGAAAAAGGAACCGATAAGGAAGCCGCCGCCTCCGAGTTTTTTGAGAGCAAGGTGAGCATAAAGACAAAATAAGAAAGAGTTAGCTTAAGGGAGGGAGAAGATATGATGGGGAGAAACAAAAGAATATTCCTTGTCCTGCTTTTATCTGTTATTTTCTCCTACTTCCAGAATCATCCGGTTTCTTATGCCGCAGAGCCCCCAAGAGAGCCAATGCTGCGTATCGAGACTGGAATGCATACCGCCCGGATAGAAAGGATCGGGATTGACCAGGAGAATCGTTATCTGGTTACAGGTTCCCCTGATAAAACGGTCCGAATGTGGGAGCTCGCGACGGGAAGATTGATCCGGACGATAAGACCCCCCATTGGAGATGGAGATGAAGGCATGATCCATGCCGTGGCCATCTCACCGGACGGAAAGACAATTGCCTGCGGCGGACGGACCGGGGTGGATAGGGAGAGATCATATAACATCTATATCTTTGACCGGGAGAGCGGAAGGCTCACCAAGAGAATAGCAGGAATATCGCAAGTTATTCTGCATCTTACCTATTCAAAGGACGGCAGGTTTCTGGTAGCCACATTGGGATGGAATCAGGGCATCAGAGTTTATCAAACACCTGATTATGTCGTTTGGGCAGAGGACAGGGCGTATAATGCTCCCAGCACCAACGCTGATTTTGATCAGCAAGGAAGACTTGTCACTGCCTCCCTGGATGGGTTCATCCGCCTTTATGATAATAACTTTAAATTGATTGCCAAGGAGAACCCGAGAGGAGGAAAGCGCCCCTCGTCAGTAAGCTTTTCTC
>JACRCA010000213.1 GCA_016234425.1 Deltaproteobacteria bacterium
AAATTGTTGTTGGCATGAAGATCCACTCCGGCGTACAATCTCATCGGGCACCTCCTTAGGTTTAGTTGGAACGCTTGACCTAAGCATACCAGACTTCCTGGTGTGCTTAGGAGGTGCCTTTTATATGATTATCAGGCAATTGTAATAAAGTATTCGCAAAAGAGAGAAGTGGGACATCCTATAAATGGGCGGATGGGGTGTCAGGCCTACATGCAGCCCTTAAAGCTCCATACCTTGCAGGTGAAAATCCTGCCCCAGGAATTGCCTATTTACCTGAGTAGTGATATCCGACCAAAGAGGGGGTAACGAATCCCAAGAGAGCTCGGAAGTAAAAGCTCGTTGGGCTTTCTTGAAGAAAGGAAGATCCAGGTCGGCTTATCGAGGGAGAAATAATTCATGGTTGAGAAGGGTGACAGGCGAAGTTGGATTATGATCAACCTGTAAAAGGGGCAGACTTGCTTATTGACATTTGACCTCTGATCCATTAAGGTTTTAAACACCCTGTACTCTTCCTACGATAGGAACCTTTTCTGCAAAGGCAATGTAGTATCCATCCACACCGGGATCGTAATAATCTTTTATTATTCTTTTTAAAATAAACCCCGATTTCAAGAAAAAATTAAGTGTTTCCTTTGGGGCAACGGCGGTAAGTTTCTTGCCCATTTTCATGACTTGTTCAAGAACCGCTTCCCAGGCCTCTCTGTCCCAAATTAAGTAGGGCTCATGATAAATTTTGAATTGCTGATGGTAATAAAAATCAGAATCCGGATTAGGGTCTTTTAGTACAGGATCGCCCACTACCTGGTCTACAACTTTCCCATTGCTTTTTGTTGAAATAGCCAGCATAACGAAACCGGAGGCCTTTTTCATTTCCCAGTTAGGATTTGACTGGTATACTTTTTAATATTTTATGGGCGTTTTTCAAACCAGAGGGAATGGAAACTCCATAGGGGCATTGATCCAGGCATTGCTGGCATTCGGAACAGGCCTCGGCATTTATCGAGAGAGAAGCATACTGGGATCTGGCCCAGTTTTTTAAGTCATAATGGAGGTAATAACTTTCAAAACGAAAGACATCGGGTATGGGTACTCCTTCCGGGCACGGCAGGCAATATCCGCAACTGCGGCAAAAGCCTTTGCCGGCGTCCCCGGCTTTCTCCATGAATTCTTTGATTTCTTCTGGAGATAGCTCCCTCAGCACTTTGCCCACGACTATGTTTTCTTCCAATTCCTCCAGGGTTGTCATCCCCGGAATGGCACAGGTGATATGGGGGTTGGAGAGAACATAGCGCAGGGCAATCTGAGCGGGTGATTCTCCCTTGAAGAACCGCGAGTCCCAGCCTCTGGAGGGAAATTGGGCCAGCCTTCCCCCGGCCAAAGGTTTCATGGCGATCAAGCCGACTCTTTTAGCTGCGGCCATTGGTAAGAGATCGGCAGTCAAGCGATCCTCGTCGATGGCGCTATAGGCCACCATCAGAACTGAAAACGCTCCGGATTCCACCGCCCGTTTCATCATGGAGAGGGAACCATGAATGCTGATCCCGACATGGCGTATCTTCCCTTCCTCTCGGGCTTTCTCCAGCTCTTCCAGCCCTCCTTCCATGAATATCTTGTCATATTCTGATCCCCTTACATCATGAAAGAGGAGGAGATCAATCCAGGTCGTCTGCAACCTGCGCAGGCACCGTTCCAGCTTTTTCCGAACCCCCGGACCATCCCTTTCATCCACTTTTGTGGAGAGGTAAAACTCCTTGCGCCTTTTTTTCAGGGCTTGACCGATTTTTTCTTCGCTGTCGCCATAACAGTCTGCCGTATCCACGAAGTTAATTCCCATATCGAGCGCCCGATTTAAAAGAATCTCGCCTTCCTTCATCCCAATTCGCGGTAGCTTAATGGCCCCAAAACTGATCACGGATACAGGCCAACCCGTCCTTCCCAAAATTCGTTTTTGCATTCCTACGATCCTTTGCTTTTAGTCGGTAAGTTCATCTTTCTTAATTATATGCCGGGTTGATTTTCCCTGTGCTCCCTTACTCCTTCCCCCGCAATTGATTAACGAATATATGCGCCTGGCGCAGAGGTTCGGGAATCCGGTACCCCCGGCATAGGGAGAGGACGATTTTCACGCTCGTCTTCAAATCCATCTTATGGCCAGGAGAGACAAAGACAGGTTTCACCCCAGCTCGTGTTCGCAAGACCATGCCTACGATTTGATTCCCTTCAACCAGCGGCACGGCACTTCCTCTATCCATCCATAAATCCTGGTGCGCTCCGATCAAGCGGCTCTTGGCGCAGCCAATGGAAGGTAGATCCAGGAGCAGGCCAAGATGAGCAGCGATGCCCATAGATCGGGGGTGGGCGATCCCCTGCCCATCGATGAGGACCAGATCTGGCTTTTCTCTCAGCTGGAAAAAGGCTTCCAACAATACTGGAGCTTCGCGGAAAGTGAGGAGTCCAGGGATGTATGGGAAAGAAGCAGGCCCTTTAGCTGATGCGCTCTCCAGAAGGGTTAAGTCAGGGTAAGTAAAGAGAAGAAAGGCGGCATAAATCAATTCATCTATCCGACCGTAAGAGACGTCGCCAGCAGCGATTTTCTTGAAGGAGGCCCTGGGCGGTTTGAGTCGGAGTTTCCTGCGCAACTCTTCCTGGATTCTGATGGCTTCCCGGGGGGTGACTTTCCAGGGGTGGAGCATATGGATTTTCACAAATTTCTTCCCTTGTCAAAAAGCAGACGAACGCAAGAAATACAAATTACCTTTGGGCGAATATTAACCTTTTCACTCATTGCTCAGTCCTCGTTCTTCGGTCCTTGATCCTCTGGTTTGAAGATGAACCGATCGAAGAGTTTATGGTAGGAAGTCCACCGGGAAGGATCATCTTTTTCTTTCTCGATCCAGGTCAGAAACCCATTGACTTTTGCGTCCAGGTCATCCAGGTGATGGAGAAGAAGCGCCTCCAGAGTCTGGGGACGCTTGGGGGAGCCGAAGGCATACTCCCCATGGTGGCTGAGGGCTATGTGTTTCAAAAGCATGGCCAGGTCCTCAGGAAATTCCCGGATCGTTTGAATCTTTCCGTCGATCATCTCCACCGTGAGGATGACGTGACCAACGAGACGGCCAGGGTCTGTGTAATCAAAGGTCCGCTCGAAGGAAAGCTCGGCGATTTTACCAATGTCATGCAGGATTCCTCCGGTGAGCAGGAGATCCTGGTTGATTCCTTTATACCGGGGGGCAATAAGAAGGATAAGCTCAACGACGGAGAGAGTATGCTCCAGCAAGCCCCCAAGGTAAACATGATGAACTGCTTTGGCTGCCGGGGCGAGCTTGATTTTTTTCACGAAATCTTCGTCTTCCCAAAAGGCTTTCAGCAGCTGCTGCAAAAATGGCTGCTGGACGCTGGCAGCGATGCTTTTGAGCTCAGCGAACATTTTTTCGATGTTCTGTGACGTTTTCGGAAGAAAGTCATCCAGCAGAACCTCTGACTCACCACACTTCTTCAACTTGAGGATCCGCAGTTGAAGTGTTCCCTGAAATTCATCAACCTCCGCGCGCACCTTGATAAAATCATCTTTATCGAATAGCCGGCTGAAGTCAGCGGCATTCTCCCAAATCCGCCCTTCAACTTCTCCAGTGCGGTCGGAGAGGCGAAGAGAAAGATAAGGATTGCCGGCCTTGGTTTTTGTCAGGACCTTTTCCGCGACAAGGAAAATGCTTTCTACTGTCTGGCCTTTTTTCAACTGATTGACAAAGATTTTTTCCATGTTTTCCTCCCCAAAAAGACCGTTAGGCATAAGGCGTGAGGCGATAGACCATAGGCTATAGGTAAGAGGCCTTATCCCAATACCCTAAACTCAACACGCAACATTTAACACTGAACACCGTCTTTACACCCTGCGCGCTAAACTCGATCCGCAACACCCTATGTCTTTCCCCTAACATATTGCCCATTGACCATCGAGCATTGTCCATTGCCCATTGCCTATGTCCTATTGCCTTTATTCAAACTTTTTCAAGACCGCTTCTGCCGCCTTTATTCCGTCGAGGGCAGAGCTGATGATTCCACCGGCGTAACCAGAACCTTCGCCGATGGGGTAGAGGCCGCGAACGCTCTGGGATTGATAACCCTCGTTCCGCAGGATGCGTAAGGGCGATGAAGTGCGCGTCTCAATGCCGATCAACGTAGCCTCAGAGGAAGAGAACCCGGGCATTTTGCGGTTAAAATAGGGAAGTACCTCCCGCAGGCTTTCCACCACAAAGGCGGGAAGGCATGTGTCCAAACTGCTCGGGGTAACACCCGGCTTGAAGCTCGTTTCTGACAAAGAAGAAGAGCCCTGGCCTTGGAGGAAATCCAGGAGCCTTTGGGCAGGGGCATGGAAATTTCCTCCCCCCTGCCAAAAAGCTTTCTCCTCCCACCGGCGCTGGAATTCCATTCCAGCCAGTGGCCCACTTCCCCCGAAATCTTCTAACCTCACGCCGACAACCAGCGCGCTGTTGGCCAAGGGAGAATCCCGGCGAAATAGACTCATCCCATTGGTGACTAATCCGCGGGCCTCGGAACTGGCCGCGATCACAGAGCCACCCGGGCACATACAGAAGGAATACACTGCCCGGCCCGTTGAGCTACAGTACGTCAACTGGTATTCCGCCGGGGGTAATCGGGGGTGTCCGGCTGAAGGACCATACTGGATGCGGTCGATGAGTCTCTGGGGATGTTCCACCCGCAGGCCGATGGCCAGGGGTTTGGGCTCCATGGCTACACCTGAGTTTTTGAGCATCCGGAAAGTGTCCCGGGCGCTGTTTCCGGGGCCCAGAAGGAGAACAGAGGTATCGACCTCTTCCCGCTCGTTGATGATGATCCCCCGGAGACCCCCACGGAAAATTTTAAGTTTGGTCATTTTGGTTTGAAACTTAAATTCTGCTCCCTGCTCCTGAAGATAGTTACGCATGGCCAGAATTACTCTCCGGAGCCTGTCCGTGCCGATGTGGGGCCTTTGCAGATAGAGGATTTCCGCAGGAGCTCCGAAGCGGAAAAAAGTTTCCAGGATGGCGGAAATGCGCGAGTCATGAAGACGGGTAAAAAGTTTCCCATCAGAGAAAGTACCTGCTCCTCCCTCACCAAATTGCACATTGCTTTCGGTCTCTAAGGTCCCATCGCGCCAAAACTTCTCCACATCTTTGATGCGTCCAGCGATCTCTTTCCCTCTTTCTATAATTAAAGGAGGGAGGCCACTTTCAGTTAGCTTAAGGGCCGCGAAAAGGCCGGCAGGACCCGTACCCACGATCAGGGGGCGATGCTTCGGCTTCTCCTGGATGAATGCTGGAACCTCCGGGGGCTTCACCAGAACTTTTTGCGCCCGAACGTTTGGCTTGGCTTCTTGCAGGACTTTTTCTTCTTCTTCAGGGGGAAGAGAAATTTCGAGAGAATAGACAAAATGAACGCGGTTTTTCCTGCGGGCGTCGAGCGATTTTCTAACGACTCTTATTTCACGGATATGTTCGGCCGAAACTCCAAGAATCTCCCCAATTTTCTTCTGAATGGTGGATTCTTCCTCATCCAAAAATAAGGGGATATTCTTCAGCAGAATCGCCATGATCCCTTAAAGTCCCTGGAGATTTAATTCTTTCCAGCCTCAAGAAAAGTTTAGGTTAATTCCCAAGAGTAGTCAAGGAAAGGCAAATGGTTGACAGGGCAAAGGACATCGGATAGATTGATAGCTCAGGGGTCTTAGAGAAGATGAACTCTTGGAAAAAAATCACGGTCCTTGGGCTTTTGTTCCTTTTCCCCTCTTGCCTGGGCTGGTTTGTGGAGAAGCCTACCTTCACTCTGAAAGAAATTGCGGTCACGCGCCTCTCCCTCGAGCAGATCAATTTCCTCCTCGGGATCGAGGTGCAGAACCCCAATCATTTTGATTTGAAGTTGCGGGCTTTGGAATATAGAATCTATCTCAACGACCAGGAAGTAGGGAAAGGCCTATTGGAAAAGGAAGTGCGCATGGCCAAATCTTCTTCCACCATTGTCCAGGTTCCCTTGCAAACCGATTTCCGCAGCCTCAGCAATCCGTTGGGGTTTGTTCTTTCCGGTGAGGATCTGAGATATAAGATCGAGGGCGCGGCCATCATCAAAGCCAGCGTGGGCACGGCCACCATTCCTTTTTCCAAGAGTGGGAACATTAAAATTAAAAATTAGGTGCCAAGGGTTAAAACAGGGCTTCCACAAAGTCTCTGGCGTTGAAATCCCGCAGGTCGTCTACTTTCTCGCCGATTCCGATGTACCGCAAAGGAATCTTCAGTTCATCGGAAATGGCGATGATAATCCCCCCTTTGGCCGTGCCGTCTAATTTAGTTAGGGCAATTCCCGTTACTCCCAATTCTTGGTTAAACATCTTGGCCTGGGCGATGGCGTTCTGTCCGGTGGTAGCATCCAGGATTAAGAGGATCTCATGGGGAGCGCCGGGGAGCTCTCGGCCCATGACCCGCTTGACTTTTTTCAGCTCTTCCATAAGGTTGATTTTCGTATGGAGTCGACCGGCCGTATCTACGAGGAGGACATCAATTCCCCGCGCTTTGGCCGCCTGCAAAGCATCGAAAACGACCGCCGAAGGATCGGAGCCGCTCTTCTGTTTAATCACCTCGCAACCCACCCGCTGGCCCCATATTTCTAGTTGTTCGATGGCGGCAGCGCGAAAGGTATCTGCGGCCACGAGGAGAACGTTTTTCCCCTGAGCTTTGAATTTCTGGGCCATCTTGCCGATGGTCGTTGTTTTTCCCGTACCGTTAACGCCGATGACCATGATGACGAAGGGCCTACCTAAAGAAAGGTCAATGGGTTTCTCCTGCTGGCTGAGGATGTGGAAAATGAACTCCTGCAGGCTTTTTTTTAGAAGATCAGCCTCCTCGAGTTCCTTTCGTTGAACTTGGGCGGCCATCGCGTCCAATAATTCCTGGGTGGTTTTTACCCCGATGTCACTGGTGATCAAGATCTCCTCCAGGTCGGCGAGGAGATTTTCATCGATCTTCTTTTGGCCGGCGATGAGTTGATCGATCTTGTTGACCAGCCCCTGGCGAGTCTTGAAAAGGCCCTCTTTCAGTCGTAGGAACAATCCCTTTTTTTCTTCCGCCATCGTTTCTCCAAAAAAGGCGTAAGGGCTGAGGCCTAATTCAGTCTCACAGATACGAGCTTGGAGATGCCTGGCTCTTCCATGGTGATCCCGTAGAGCGTTTCGGCTATCTCCATGGTGCGCTTGTTGTGGGTGACGAGGATGATCTGATATTTTTCGGCCAGTTCCTGGATCATCTTGTTGAACCGCCCGATGTTGGCGTCATCCAGGGGAGCGTCTACCTCGTCTAAAAGGCAGAAGGGACTGGGGTTGATCAGGAAAAGAGAAAAGACCACGGCTACGGCCGTCAGGGCCTTCTCCCCACCGGAGAGAAGGCTTAGGTTTTGTAATTTTTTCCCCGGGGGCTGGACGATGATGTCCACGCCAGTCTCCAGGAGGTTGGATTCATCGACGAGTACAAGCTCCGCCCGCCCGCCGTTGAAGAGAGAGGCAAAGATTTCCCCGAATTTCTGGTTGACCGCTACGAAAGTTTTGGCGAAGCGCTTGCGGGAAGTGCGATTGATCTTCTTGATGGCCTGATCCAGGGCTTCCAGAGACTTCACCAAATCAGCCTCCTGCTCCGTCAGGAATTCCAGGCGGGCCTTCGATTCCTCGTATTCCTGAATGGCCAAAAGGTTCACTTCGCCCATGCTATCGATCAGAGATTTTAATTCGCTAAGGCGGGCTTCCACCTCGGGGGAGAAATAATCTCGCTCATCTATCCTGGCCAGGAGAGCCTCTGGGCTGAGGCGGTGTTTCTCCTCCACGTTAGAAAGGAGATGCTTGAGGTTGAGGTCGAGCTCCATAAGCTTCATGGAAAGGGCATTCTTCTGTTCATGTAAAGCCTGCAGCGACTCTCGCCGTTCCTTCCACCTTCCCTCTTCTTTCTCGAGTTTCTCTCGCTCCAGGACGAGAGCCTCTTTCTTTCCTTCCAGATGAGCCTGGAGATCCTGGTGTTCCGAAAAAAGTTGTCTAAGCTCTGCTTCAGCCACGCCCTTCCGTTCTTCCACAGCCTCCCTGAGGCGGAGATTCTCTTCTATTTCTGCCCGGTGTTGGGAGAGACGAGAATCTGTCTCCTGGAAAAATCGGCGGGCTCGTTCTATGTTCTGCTCGATGTTTTGCCTCTTTTCCTGGAGGGAGACGAGACGGACCCTTGCCTCCGTGACTTCGGCAACCAGCCCTTCGATTTGCGCCTTCAAGCTTTGCAGATCCTCTTCCCGGCGGCCCAGGGCTCCTTCCTTCTCATTTTTCTGCACTGCGGAAGCCTGCAGACGCCCCTCATTCTCGCAGATCTGTTGCAGGACTTCGGCCAGCTCCCCAGCGAGCTGGCTTTCCTCAAACTGCAGGGTTTCGCTCTTCAGCATCCCCCTTTTTAGCTCGACCTGGTACTGGTCCAGCTCCTTTGTTTCGCTGACGATCTGGAGATCTGCCTGGTGAAGGGTCTGGGTGAGCTCTTCGATGGAGGTTTCCAGCCTTTGGAGACTGGCCTGGAGTTGTTCCTGGGTCCGTTCCAGCAAAGCCACTTGCTGACGAAGCTCCTCGCTGCTCTGGGTCAAATCACGAATCTCCCTTTTTCGGTGGAAGGTTCCGGAGCCGATATGCTCTTTGCTGCCACCCGTGATCACCCCAGAAGGGTGGAGAACTTCTCCGTCGAGGGTAACCAGGATTTTCCAGACGGAGTCGTGATTCCACAGCTCGATGGCCTGATGTAGGTCAGAAACAATCCACACATCGCCGAAGAGATAATTCGCCAGGTTGGCAAATTCCTCCTTGACTCTGATGACGTCCAGGAGAGGGGTCACCCCTTCATGAGTGGCAGGGGTCGGAAAGGAGATGGGGTTTTGTCTAAGGCCCAAGGGAATGAAGGTCGAGCGGCCCGACCCGTGAGCCTTCAGAAAATCGATGGCCTTCAGACTTTCTTGATGGTTCTGGACGATGATGTTGTGCAATTTCTCACCGAGCACAGATTCCACCAGGCCTTCATATCTGGGCTCTGTTTCGATGATGTCTTCAACCAATCCGTAGATCCCATTCCGGAACGATTCCTGGGTTTGGCGATTGAGCAGAATGGCCCGCACTCCTTCCTGATAACCCTCGAAGTTTTTCTGTAAATCCAGGAGAGAGTTGAGGCGGGAGCTTTGCTGGTTGAGGCGCTCTCTAACCTTCGCCAGAGATTCCTGCAAGTCCGTCAGGGAAGACCGGATCTCTTTACTCTGGGCTAATTTATGCTCCCGTTCCTCCTCGAGGTGGCGTCGAGTGTTTTGGTGACTGTCCAGTTGCAGGGAATGGTGGGTTATGAGGGCGCGAACCTCCTTCACTTTATGCTCCGCTTCCTCCTTTTCTTTGATGACCTTCCCTCGGCGGCGGGAGAGTTCTTCCGACCGGCGTTTAAGATCGAGGAGCAAGTTTCTTAAATGGGCCTGGGTTGTAAGGAGGTCTACCAGTTCATTCTTTTCCTGGGAGAGCGCCTGTTCAGCAGCCCCTTGCTGGGCTTTTTTCTCCAAGAGAATATTTTCCTTCCCTGCCAGAAATTCGGCGTCGCGGTCAATCCTCCAGCTGAGGTCTCGCCGTACCTCTTCATACCCCTGGATCTCCCTTTCAGCCTCCTCCTTCTGCTGGCTTATCTTTCCGATTTCTTCCTCGGCGCGAAAGGCTTGCTTTTGTAGATTTTCTCGCTCTCGGCAGTGCAGTTCGATCTGGGTTTCCCGGTTCTTAATGGCCCCTTCCTTCTGGATAAGCCGCTCCTGATGAAGGGTCAGGTCTCGTTCCAAATCCAGCAGGTTAACCTTGATCCGTTCGCCAGAAGCCTCCGCCTCTTTGATTTCCGCCATAGCCTTGAATTCGAGATCCTGGAGCTCTCCCAGGGAAGATTGCGTCTCCTGGCGCTGGGACTGTAAGGTATGGCAGGTCTGGGCAGCCTGCCCCAGTTCCAGGGCGCGCATCTCCTGGCGGTAAGCTTTATACCTTTCCGCTTTCTTGGCTTGACGGTTCAAGGAGTTCATCTGCCGTTTGATCTCTCCGATGACATCGCTCAGGCGCAGGAGGTTCTGCTGGGTGGCCTCCATTTTGCGCAGGGCAGCAGCTTTGCGGTCTTTGTACTTGGTGATGCCAGCGGCTTCTTCGATGAGAATGCGTCTCTCTTCGGGCTTGGCATTCAAAACAAAATCCATCTTTCCCTGTTCGACGATGGAGTATGCCCTGTGCCCAGCTCCCGTACCCAAGAAGAGGTCGGTAATGTCCCTCAGACGGCAGGGGACCTTATTGATAAAGTATTCGCTCTCTCCGGAGCGGAAAAGCCTGCGGCCGACGGCGATCTCGGTAAAATCCCAATAATACGCGAGGGGATGTCCATTTTCATTGGAGAAGGTGAGGATCACCTCGGCCATGCCCAGGGGCTTTCGGCTGTCGCTTCCGTTGAAGATAACGTCCTCCATGGCCTTTCCGCGGAGCTGTTTGGGGCTTTGTTCTCCTAAAGCCCAACGGATGGCATCTACGAGGTTAGATTTCCCACACCCGTTTGGACCCACTACGGCTGTCACCCCGACAGGAAATTCAATCTCCACCTTTTCCGAGAAGGATTTGAACCCGCAAACCTCGATTTTTTTTATTTTCATGGCCACCCCTTCGGTAAATTTTCAGCCCACCGATAACAAAAACAACACTCCACCCCTCTATGGAAGCACACATCGAGTTTAGAATTTGCCGCCCATTTTAGCAAGATAGGCAATTTTTGTAAAGGCCAAAATACTACTAAATGTATTTTTAATTTCTTAAGCTACTATATATTGTGCTCCCTGTGATTGGTGCAATTGATAAAAAATATAATGATGAGAGAGGTAAGAGCTGTATTTTTAGGCTGGGGAGATTTTGGAAAAGTCCCCGATCTGGAAAAATATTTGGGCAATGTGGGAAAGTAAAGACAATCGATTCGTTCTGATTATTTCTTCCTCGGCCATAACAAGCACGCCGTCAAAAAAATCATCCACGGGCTTCCGCAGGAAAGACAATTCTTTTAAGGCCAGCCGGTAATCTTTCTGGGCGATCCTTTCCGCAGCCTTTTTACCAATCGTTTGGTAGGCCGCAAAAAGCTTTCCCTCAACAACATTCTCAAATCGCTGGGGGTCTATGGCTCCCGGGATGTGGGATTTAGAAATATTAACCACTCTTTTGAAGGCGATGGCTAAGGAATCAAAGTCTGGCTCACTCCTCAAATCATGGAGAGCCTTGGCCCTTTCTTGCAAGTCCATGAGGTCGTCGAAGCCTACGGCCAGAGCTGCCTCTACTGCGTCGATCGATAAGCCTCTGGAGGTGAGCAGGTTTTGCACCCGACCTTTGAAAAATTCTACAACATCTGCTTTGATTTCCTGGGGCGGTCTTTCAATTTTATCTGCCAGGAGCTCAAGGCTCCGGTCCAGCATTCTGCTGAGGGAGAAGAGGTATCGCTTTTCTAGAATGATATGGATTACTCCCAAGGTCTGGCGGCGCAGAGCATGAGGGTCGGCCGTTCCCGTGGGAATCAAACCGACCCCGAAACAACCGACGATGGTATCCAGCTTATCGGCTATGCTGAGAATCGCTCCCGGATGAGAGGAGGGAAGAGCCCCTCCAGCTGAAGTGGGCAAATAGTGTTCGTAGATGGCCAAGGCTACTGCTTCATCCTCCCCGGAAAGCCTGGCGTAAACCCGTCCCATTACTCCCTGAAGGGTGGGGAATTCTCCCACCATTCCCGTGATCAAATCTGCCTTGCAAAGGAGGGAGGCCCGCTTTACAGTCTCGCGCAGGGAGGGGTCTGTGCGCTCGGTTAAGTGATCTGCCAGCTGGGATAGGCGCATGACTTTTTCGTGAGACGTACCCAGCTTGGAGTGGTAAATCACTTTCTTCAACCCTTCCAGACGCTGGAGGAAAGGCACTTTCTGGTCTTCCTCAAAGAAAAATTTGGCGTCCGCTAAGCGCGCCTGAAGCACCCGCTCGTTCCCCCGGGCCACAACTCTGGGATCTTTAGGCCTAGTGTTCGAAATGGCCACAAAAAAGGGCAAAAGGGCTCCGTCCGCATCGCTGATGGAGAAGTACCGCTGGTGTTCCCGCATGGCGCTGATGAGGACTTCTCGGGGTATCGTGAGAAATTCTTGGGGGAAGCTTCCCCGGATGGCCACAGGATACTCCACGAGATAAGTCACGATCTCCAGGAGCTCCTCATCTGGAAGGATATGACCGGAAACTTCGCCGGCCGCCCTGTTAAGTTCGGCGAGGATAAGTTCCTTTCGCTCTTCGGGGTTGAGGATCACGAAAGAGTTCTTCAGCCTTCTCATGTATTCAGCCAGGTCTTTAACCTGGAAAGAGCCAGGGGCCATGAAGCGGTGGCCCCGAGAAAGGTTCGAGGAAGCCACGTTGCCGATTTGAAAAGGTACAATCTGGCCAGCAAAAAGGCACAGGATCCAATGGATGGGACGAGCAAAGGAATTTTCCAGGTCCATCCAGCGCATGGATTTGGGGAAAGAGATGGAGGAGATCAGTCGGGGAAGAAGGGATGGAAGAAGACGAACCGTTTCCTCTCCTTTCTCTTCTTTGCGGGCGCAGACGTATTCTCCTTTCTCTGTCTGGACGAGGCGTAATTCTTCCACCGGAACCCCCTGCCCTCTGGCAAAACCCAGAGCAGCTTTAGTCGGCTTGCCCTGTTCATTGAAAGCGACCCTCTTGGCCGGACCGATGATTTCAAGGACTCGCCCTTCCTGGGTTGTAGCCACTCCTGTAGCCGTAAGAACCAAACGCCGGGGCGTTCCCAGGGCTTTGATCTCTTTGCAGGCAATCCGCTGGTTCTGGAACTCCTTTTCCAGCAGACCCTTCATCTCTTCCAGGGCTTGGGGGATAAATCCCGCAGGGATCTCTTCCGTTCCAATCTCTAACAATAACTCAGACATGAAAAACCTGTTGTTTTAGGACACAGATTTTCACAGATATCCTCAGATAAATTTTTTCTTCACCTGGTTCTTAATATTAAAAATTTTAACAATCTGCGTCTATCCGCGTCCAAAATTAGAATTTAACCAAATCAGGCAGCATCCTTTTTCAACAACGGGAACCCCATGGCCTGGCGCTGTTTATAATAGCCATCGGCCGAAAGGCGGGCCAGGTTGCGCACTCTGGCAATGTACTGAGTCCGCTCGGTTACACTAATGGCCCCCCGGGCTTCGAGTAAATTGAAAGTATGGGAACATTTCAAACAGTAATCGTAAGCGGGCAGCACAAGACCCTTTTCACTCAGGCGGAGCGACTCTTTCTCGTACATGTGGAAGAGCTGAAACAGCATGGGTACATCCGCTTCCTCGAAGTTGTAGATGGAGAACTCCACCTCACTGCGGTGGTGCACATCTCCGTATTTAATCCCTTTGATCCATTCCAGATCGTAAACGCTATCCACTCCCTGCAAGTACATGGCAATTCTCTCGATGCCGTAGGTGAGTTCTACAGAGATGGGCTGGAGATCGATACCGCCCGCTTGCTGAAAGTAGGTAAACTGAGTGATCTCCATACCATCGAGCCAGACCTCCCATCCCAGACCCCAGGCTCCCAGGGTGGGAGATTCCCAGTCGTCCTCGACGAAACGGATGTCGTGCTCCAAGGGCTCGACGCCGAAAGCTTTGAGGCTTTCCAGGTAAATATCCTGGATTTCCCAGGGCGAGGGCTTCATGATGACCTGGAACTGATAATAGTGCTGCAGGCGGTTGGGATTTTCTCCATACCGCCCATCGGTGGGCCGCCGGGAAGGTTCGACGTAGGCCACATTCCATGGCTCAGGGCCGATGACGCGCAGAAAGGTCGCCGGGTTGAAAGTCCCGGCTCCAACCTCAAGGCCATAAGGTTGCTGCAGGACGCAGCCACGATCAGCCCAAAATTTTTGCAGGGCCATGATCAAGTCCTGAAAGTTCATGCTCAAGATACCTCTTAAGTCAATTGGGGTGCGGGAAATTAATTTCGCAAAAAAAAGAAATTTCTAACATTTTGCGGACGAAAAAGTCAAGCCTGTTCGAGAAATTTCTTGGATTTCAGCTCTTTTCCCAGATATTGCTGCAGAAAGGGAGTGAGAATCGCCTCACTTTCTTCCAGGGATTGGGGCGAAAAAGAAATACGTCCTACTTTGTCCAAAGGGATGGATCGGGCGAGCAGGAGAGTTTTAGCTGTCGCCAATGAGACCGGTATGAGGCCGGGAAGATTGGCCGCACAGGTGGCACAAAGGATCCCCCCTTCCCTGACGCTGAAAAAAAATTTCTCCCCGGAGAAACCCTTTCGGCAGCGTAGGCAACGATTAAATTCCGGTTGGTATCCCAGGAGGGAAAGAAGGCGGACCTCAAAAACCCGCTGGATTTCCTCTTTGAGGATACCCCGGTCAATGAGGCTGAGAAAAACGATCAAAAGTTTGAAGAGCGACTTGTTCTTAATCCTCTCGCCGGTCAATTGGTCGACCAATTCGATGAAGTAGCTAGCCCAGGCCAGTTTGTTGATGTCTTCTCTCAAGCCAGCAAATGGACGAATCAGTTCGCAGTAGCTCAACCGGACAAGGTCCGAGGTCTCTTTCTCGAAAAAAGTAGCCTTAACGTAAGAGGCGATTTCCAGAGTATTTCCAAAGCGTTTCTGGGACCGCTTGGCCCCCTTGGCGATCCCTTTGACCTTGCCGAAATCCAGGGTGTAAAAAGTTACAATTTTGTCCCACTCCCCATAGGGCATGGAGCGGAGGATAATGGCTGGAGTTTTGTAAAGGGGCATCTGGACGAAACGAAATTTTTTATTTAATCTTATCAGATTGAAAGCCTGGAGGAAAGAGTTCCCTTATTTCTTGCCAGAAAGGGCCGAAGATTTGTTATAATTCGCTGCATCTGAATGAGAGAACGTTTTCTCTTTCCCAAAATTTTTCTATGAACTTCTCCCTTCTCTTTGCCCTCGTCCTCATGGGATTCACCTTCACCATGACCCAAGTGATGGTCATCCGCGAACTCCTCGTGGTCTTCATCGGGAACGAGCTCTCCATCGCCATCATCCTAGCCAACTGGCTCCTGCTGGAGGCGGCGGGAAGTTTTTTCCTGGGGAAGAAAACGAAAGAGTTCGGGCTGGGTAAAGGAGGCTATGCCCTTTTGCAGATGCTCTTAGCGATTTTGCTTCCGGTGACCATCTACGGAATACGGGGTCTGCGGGATTTCATGGGCCTTTCCACGGGCGAAGGGGCTAGCCTTTGGCAGATTTTCTCCTGGACGGCCCCCCTCCTGGCCCCCTTGGGAATCGTTGACGGGATCCTGTTTGCCTTGGGGTGCAGCCTCCATTCAGACTTGGCCCAAAAGGCTGCCCCCTCCATCGGAAGGGTGTACCTGTATGAAGCCTTGGGAGCGGGGACAGGAGGGGTCCTTTATACTTTCTTTTTCATCCCCTTCTTCACCTCTTTTCAGGTAGCTTTTCTTTTGGGGGCGGCCAATTTGATCTCCGGGCTCCTTTTGCTTTGGGCCGATGAAACGCCGAGGAGGAAGGGGAAAGTTCTGCTGGGGTTGTTCGGGTCTATTTTAACCGCTGAGATTATGATCCTGATCTTATCCGGCGCCTACGCTCTCGAGAAAAGTTCGATGAGGCGGCTATGGCGGGGTTTGGAGGTTTTGCAATCCAGCTGGTCGCCCTATGGAAATGTAACCGTAGGACGCCGGGAAGAACAGCTGACCTACTTTTCCAACGGGATACCCATCTGCAACACTCCTGTCCCCGACATCGCTCTGGTGGAGGAGATGGTTCATTACCCCTTGCTCTTCAGTCCCTCTCCCGGGAGGGTCCTGATCATCGGCGGAGGCTTGGGCGGCGTGATCACTGAAGCTCTCAAACATCCCGTGGAGGAGCTTCATTACACAGAGATCGATCCTTTGATCATCCAGCTCATTAAAGACCACCTCACCCCTCTTACTCGCCAGGAAATAGAAAACCCGCGGGTACGGATTCATCTCCTCGACGGCCGGCTCTACATAAAAACCACCTCAAAAAAATTCGATCTGGTTATTCTCAACCTTCCCAGCCCCTCCACCTTAGAGCTGAACCGGTTCTACACCGTGGACTTTTTCAGGGAGGTTTGGCAAAAGTTGCCGGAAAAAGGGCTCCTGGCTCTCTCGCTGCCCGGTTCTGAGAGGTACCTTAGCCCAGAAACCCGCGACCTTAATCTAAGCCTGATCCATACATTGCGGGAGGTCTTTCCCTCCGTCTATGTCATCCCAGGAGATGTGCATTTTCTGCTGGCTTCTGCCTCCGCAGAGGTTGGCCCGCTCGAGCCAGAGCGGATTATTGCTCGCCTTAAGGAAAGGAAAATCACCACCCATTTTTTGACGGAGTTTCAAATTCGCCTCAAACTTGAAACACCGCGTCAGCAATGGCTCCAGGATTCTTTATCCCGGGGAAAGGCGGTGAAAATAAACCGGGACGCGCATCCTTCCGGACTGTATTATGGGATCGCTTATTGGAATGCCCAATTCCATCCTTCTCTCCAAATCTTCTGGGCCAAGGTAGGGGAGCTGCGGCTGTGGCATCTCTCTCTACCCCTGTTACTTCTCATCTGCGGAGCTTTCGCTTTTTGGACAAAGCAAAGAAAAGAGTTAACCAAAGGGTCTCTCATCTGGGTCGCAGCCTCAACAGGATTCTTCGGAATGGCCCTCAGCATTCTCTTGATCTTCTCCTTCCAAACGCTCTATGGGTATGCCTATCAATGGATCGGGCTTCTGGTGGCCATCTTTATGGCCGGCATGGCTTGGGGGAGCTGGACAATGACCCGCGCCTTGGAAAAAATCCGGAGATTTGCCCGCACGCTTATCGGGGTGGAAATCCTTTTAGTCCTATTTGCCACCCTGGGAACGATCCTGCTGGCCATTTTTTACTCTCCCGGGTTGGGACAAAAAATTCTTGGGGGGGTGAAATTCGGGTTTCTTCTGCTCAGTGGAGTAGCAGGTTACCTGGTAGGACTTGAGTTTCCCCTATCCAGCGGCCTTTTCTTCGGCAAGGGAGAAGGAGTAGAACGAACCGCCGGAATCCTTTACGCTGCGGACCTCTTCGGGGCCTGGGCTGGGTCACTGCTGGTGGGCGTTCTCCTCGTCCCTGTCTTGGGAATCCTGCAGACCTGTGCCCTGATCATTTTCCTGAAGCTGACCAGCCTTTTCCTGCTTAGCCTTTCAGGCCCAATTAAGAATTAGGTTCGCTGGGAGGGGTTATTTCTTTAGGCAGCTGAAGGTGGATGACCTGGCCCGATTGCCCCAAAGGCCCCTGGGAGATCCCGTTGAGAAATAATTCTACTCCTCCGGCATTGCCGATGGTAATTTTGAATTGCCGCCGGGCGGTCCAGGTGGCTATCTCTTTAGGTTGGAGGAGGGCTTCGACTTCCGGCTGGTCGTCTGCTTGAATTCTAAGCCAAGTCCTCTCGCTGGCCTCAAACTTCAGGACATGCCTCTTTTCTTTCCTTTTCTCTCGTTCGGTCGTGCCAGCCGAAACAACAGGTCCCGCCCCAGGCAATCTTTCCAGGCTCTTGTCTGATTTCCTGGCTTTAAGAGCCTTGGTGGATTCACTCTCCTGCCTGGGCAGGGCTCCGGGTTGAGGGGTTTTAGCCAGGGGAGTTTCCCGAAGGGAAATATCCGGAGATGAAGGAGGAGAGGGAGGGGCAGGAGTCTTTTTGAAAAAGAATGTAAAAGCAATGCCTACGCCCACAGCAATGATGAATAGAATAAGGATGTATTTGGCCAGAGGTTCTGCTCCCTTGGGCGAGGGGACGCTCTCCATTTTTTTCTCCGCCACCAGCGAGGTCATCTGAGCTTCGTACATCTTCATCACTTCTTTGGGGTCGAGCCCGATGTGCGTAGCGTAAGTGCGGAGGAACCCCCGGGCGAAAACCGGACCCGGAAGGGTTTGAAATTCGTCCCTCTCCAGAGCCTCGAGGTATTGGAGGGAGATCCTGGTGACTTTGGAAACATCCAGCAGGGATATATTCTTGCGTATCCTTTCCTGCTGAAGGTATGCGCCAACCGAAAGCTTCCGTTCTTCTTTCTGGGAATCCTCTTCCGCTGGCGAAAGAACTGGCGCTTCCATTTCGTCACCTTCTCCTTGGCTTCACTAAAGACAGGCCTCCCCTGCTGGATTTAGGCATCCCCAACTAGAAGAAAGCCTTTGCGCCCCCGGCCCCCCATTTTATTAATTATACAGAATCCCAGCCTCTTTGTCGAGGGTGAGAAAAATGGTAACGGGCCACGGGGGAGGGAAATTTGCGCAGCCAATTTTGGAAAACTGGGGCGGGCCAGGCTGAAAAGGGATCTCGAAATTAAGAAATGGCCAATTCCGATTCGACGAGAGAGGAAGTATTATGTTATACTGACTTTGGTTACTGATGCTGGTTATGGCCGGCATTCTGGGAATGGGTTCGGTTAGATAAATCCACCTCGCCGGAAAAACTGGATGTATTTTCCCCTGCATAAGCTAAATACATTTCTTTTCCAGCAAACGAACCGCGAAATCCCCCTCTTTCTGTTAATCACCTTTTTTACCCTCCTACGATTGTGGGTTGCTCCTTCGTTTGGCCTGGGAGTGGATGAAGCGCATTATCTATTGTACGCCAAGTATCTGGACTTTAGCTATGTCGATCATCCGCCACTCGTAGGTTGGGCCCATGCTCCTCTCTATTATCTTTTCGGTACAAGTGAGCTTCTCGTCAGACTTCCGGCCATTCTCCTGTTCGCCTTCACTTCTTACCTGGTTTATCGTTTCATGATGAAGGTTTCCGGCTCAACCAATATTTCCTGGCTCGCCGTTTTGGCGCTGAATAGCTCTTTTTTGTTTAATGCCCTCGGCCTGATGCTCTTACCCGATGGTTTTTTGCTACCCCTTACCTTTTTGCTCATCTTCGTGATTAAAAGAATCGAGGAGAGCGCCCAAACCAAAGATTTTGTCTATTTGGGTTTCATTCTGGGACTTTTAGGGCTGGCCAAATATACCTCCATTTTACTCCTCCCGCCCCTGCTGGTTTATCTTATATGGAAGAGGAGATATGATCTGCTTCTATCGAAGAATATGATCGCCTCCGCAGCCATCGCCCTCCTGTGCATCGTTCCTGTGTTTTATTGGAACCTGCGAAATGATTTTGTGAGTTTTCGCTACCAGGGAAGCCATATCCTTGGTTCTTCCTCGCTGAATTTCAAACCTTTCTTTATATCCCTCGGCGCCCAGTTCGGTACTTATAGCCCCTTCTTATTTTTGCTCTCCTTTTACGGATTTTGGAAGAGTTTCCGATCCCAGCATGATTTTTTGCGCCTCTCCCTTCTTTTTGGGGGGACCATTTTGGGTTTTTTTTCCTACTCTTCCCTTTACGATGTAGTCCTCCCCCATTGGAGCAGCCTCTTCTATCTTCTTTTCATCCCCGTCGGAGTTTATTTCCTAAAAAGCCAGGCCACCCGGAGGAAAAAATTTTTGCTAAATTTTTCCATCGGGGTTAGCTTGATGATAACGATTTTCTTATATGTGGAACTTTATGCCAAATTTTTCTCTTTTCCCGATTTTAAATCCCCCTTTCGGGATATTTATGGATTTGCCACCGTCTCCCAAGAAGCCCATACCATCTTAGAACAAAATCCTAACCCGAAAAAAGCCTTGGCTGTTACCGACTGGACAATGGGGAGTAGATTGATATATTATTCTTCGCCATACAACAGCGAGGTCTTTGTCATGGATAGGAGAAAGGACCAGTTTGACTTTTGGCAAGAAAAATCCCCCTTGGGGTATGACCTACTTTTCCTTAACACCTATTTTTCCCAGGAAGATATCGCCAGAAGATTCCTCTGTGATGAGGTTACGATCGCCAGAAGGGTGGAGATCATACTGAACGAGTCGAAAGTCGATCGGATCGAATATGTATGGTGCAAGAATTATCAGGGAGCAAAAGATGAGAGTCATTAACCCTAAAATAGCCGCCTCTTTTGCTGGCGTGCTCATCGTCGCTGTCCTAAGCTATATTTTTATCGATATCCCCGTAGCCTTCTTCTGTAAAAGCCTGGACAAAAGTATTACAGATTTTTTTGGCATTGTAACTGAATTTGGGATTTCCACTTGGTACTTGGTAGGCTTTCTTGCCCTATTCTTAATTTTCAGATTTTTATACCCGCAGAGGATCTACGCCCATCGGGCCCTCTTTCTTTTTGTTTCGGTAGCCGTGTCCGGGATTGTAACCAATATCATTAAGATGATCATCGGCCGCTATCGACCAGAGATGTTGTTTGAGAAAGGGCTTTATGGCTTTGAATTTTTCCAAATTGACAGTACCCTTGTATCCTTCCCCTCGGGACACGCCACCACCGCCTTTTCGCTGGCCTATGCGCTTTCGCTCTTCTCTTTTAAATTTCGTGTGCCCCTTTTCTGTTTTGCTTTGGCAGTGGGAGCGAGCCGGGTGATTATCACGGCCCATTATTTTAGCGATGTGGTTGTAGGAGCGTATATCGGAATTATGAGTGTACTCGGCTTGAGAAAATTGATGTGGCTGGAATAATATGAAAAAGAAGTTTTTAAGAGTGGTCATCGGCCTGCTGTTCATGATGTTTTTTCATGATCCAGCTCAGGCGCAAACGCTGTCGGAAATATATGTCTCCGAATTGGGTAAGGTCTTGGGGGCCCTATTCCATTTCAACCCGGGATTTCCTTCATGGGCTTTGGTCAATGGGTGGGGGATTTTGGTTTGGGTAAACATGGAAATCCCCAGGGCCATAGTAGAAATTCATAAAAATGGATATGTTCATTTAGTCGAACGAACATCTCCGGGAATCATCTCCTATGCCAATGGCCGGATAAGCAAAATCGAGGGATTGCGTTTCCAGTACGAGAGTGGGCGGATTCAACAAATTGGTGATTTAGGTTTTCAATATCATAGCGGGCGAATCAGCCGAATCGGCGATTTACCTATCGTGATTCAGGATGGATTTATTCGTCATCTCGGCAACGTGCATTTCGAGTACGAGAATGGCCGCCTCCGCAAAATTGACGGCTTGCTCTTCACTTATGAGAGTGGGCGGATCCGTCGGATTGGCCAAGTGCAATTCGATTATGACTGGGAAATTTTAAGGATAAGAAAAGTAACAGGAGAAATTCCAGCGGTTTCGCTGAAGGTCTCCTCCGTACCGGAATTTCGCCGGTCGTTTAGATAGGCCATGGCTTGGAGGTCAGGCTTATCTTGATTAGTTCCCGGTTAAAAAGCATAACAATATCTTTGACCCGAGAGCCAGTCAATTTTTTCGCTGTTTTTTCCTCTTCCCCTTTTTTCACTCCCAATTGAACCTCGATGACCGAGAGGCCAGAGCAAGCCGGTACCCCGAACCTCTGCAGATCTCTCAACATTTCGGTCACTTCGCGTCGGCCTCGCAGATGCCAAATGATGACATCAGAATCTAAAAGAAATCTACTCAGGGAGGCTTCTTTTCAATCTTGCCCGGTAAGATGGCCTTTTTTCCCTCAAATAGCGCTCCATATCTTTAGCGGTCCCCAATTCAGGATGGTTCTTATCGCTCCATGCCCCCTTTGTTTCTTCCAGCGTTCTTAAAAACCGCTCCCTTTCTATCTTTTCTCGGGTGGCTTCAGCGATGAAAAAGCTTCTCTTCCTCTTGCCGCTAATTTTATCGACCTCCTCCAGTATTTCGCGGGGAAAAACAAGGTGAGCTTTGACATTCATATTGATCACCAAGGACGACAAATCGGCTCAAATTCCCTTGACCCACAATTGCCTTCTCAGTATACTCACAGTAACAAAAGATGAGTTCGTATTAAAAAAGCACGCGACGAAAGGAGCCTCGACGATGATCTACGAAATGCGCACGTACAGCCTCGCGGTGGGGAGCCTGGCCGAGGTCGAGAAGCGTTTCGGCGAGGCGTACGGGTACCGGAAGAAGTACTCGGAACTAGCCGCCTTCTGGCATACCGAGATTGGCCCGCTGAACGAGATCATCCATGTCTGGCCTTACCAAGATCTGGGCGAGCGCGCCCGCGTCCGGGCCGAGGTCGCCAAGGAACCGAACTGGCCGCCCAAGATCGCCGAGTTCGTCCGCTCCATGCACTCGGAGATCCTGATCCCCTTCCCGTTCTCGCCGTTGCTCATGCCGGGGAAGCTCGGACCGATCTACGAGATGCGCATTTACACGTTCAAGGTCGGTATGCTACCCGATATCATGAAGAGTTGGGAGGCTAAGCTCCCCGAGCGCATGAAGCTCTCGCCGCTTGCCGTCGCCGGAAACGTCGATCTGGGTGAGGCCAACCGCTTCATCCATATCTGGGCCTACAATAGCCTTGACCAACGTGCCGCGGTCCGTGCCAAGGCCGTTCAGCTCGGCGTGTGGCCACCGGGGGGAGGCGCCGAGCGCCTGCTGACCCAGGCAAACAAGATCATGATGCCTGCCGCCTTTTCCCCGGTGCAATAACGGCGTCTCGACGTGGCCAACCGGGGGAAACATCCCGGATACTACTATCCCCTATGCAAAGAGGGTCGAGACTGCCAGGCGGGCTGCTAAACTTCACCCGTGGCCTCGTTGCCTTGGGCAGCGCCGATGATGACATCAAGAAGGTCCTGCGAATGAAAAGGGTAGATAACTGCCTCTATAAAAAGCTTTTAGGATGTAAAAACTTGTAATATGAAAACCATATTTGCCCTATTCCTCTTCAAAGGATGGGTGTCTTTTTTGGCAAGATATATTGAGTTTTAGGATTCCGCAAGGACCCACAAGATATTGGGGTGTCCCGTTAAATTAAATTATATCCCATTCCATTCCTAAACCACCTATACAGATAGGCCCAGACCATATGGAGGTGCCAAATGAAACGCGGCTACGCCGACACACCCCAAGGGCAGATCCACTACACGACCGCTGGTGAAGGGGAGCCCTTGCTTCTCCTTCATCAGACGGGATCATCCCGCCAGTACTGGAAGCTGATGCCTCTACTGGCGGAAAGGTACAGGACCTTTGCACCAGACAACCTTGGCTCTGGCAACTCTGACCCCCTTCCTCCCAACGTCCAGATAGCAGACCTGGCCCGCAGCATGGTCCACTTCATGGACTTCCTGGGGATAGAAAAGGCCCATATTTTCGGTTTCCATACGGGCAATAAAGTCGCCACAGAAATGGCCGCCGCGTGGCCCTCTCGGGTAGAACGCCTGATTCTCTGCGGCCAGACCCACAGCATCATGGCCGAGCACGAGGCCCTCAACGCCGCCCTGAAGGCACGAGTGGGGCCATCCATCCGCCAGTTCGAACCCGAGCCAGACGGCTCACACCTGGTGAAGCAGTGGGCGGCAGACTTTGGCTGCGTGGCAAGCATGTGGTGGGACACCACTAACTTCGCTCGGGAGAAGCTCACCCCGGAACTCTTCCAGCGGCGAAAGGAGCGCGTCACAGATCAACTACAAATCAGGGATGTGGCGGAGGTATACAGGGCGATCTTCGACTTCGACCTGGGGGCCAGGATGCGACAGATCAAGGCCAGGACCCTCATCATAGAGGTGGCCACACCTCAAGAGGAGCACCTAGGCCGCCAGGGGGAGAAGCTGATGAAGCTAGTACCCAGCAGCCGGCTGGCCACAGTAGAGCACACCGCAGGCGGTACCGTGGTGGAGGCCGAGGCAGAGGAGCTTGCCAGACTGATCCTGGACTTCCTGAAGGGGTAACATCTCCCACACCCAACCTGCATTCACCATCATCACGCCCCGGTTCGCGCTCGTTGCTTGCAGGTGATGCCTGTTCATTATACCTACGTAGCGAAAATGTGGAGGAATGTGTATGGTGGCCGGGACAAATAAATACTTGGGAAGAACATCCTCACTTAAGGAAGCTCCCCGAATAACTCCTCTATAGCATTCCATATCCGATTAGCATTCCTATAGATTCTTACACCTTTCATTCTGACTGAGAATTTTCTTCTAACATTCAAAAAAAACCAAATCTCCCCTCCCCTGGCAGGAGGGGAGAAAGGGGGAGGGGATTAAGGGGGAATTTCAAATATGTTTGGCTAGGGCTTTTTGATGTCTTTCAACTCATAGAGATGACTCTCAGAAGATTTGTTGGGTATGGCTCAAGGTTCCAATTCAGGCTGAAAACGATCGCGCAGATAGCTACTATGTCCTGTAAATTGTAGGGGGACCATGCTGAATTCTTGGTCAGAAGGATTATTCATGGCAATTTTTAGTATGGTGTGGATGTGGGAAAATAACCAGCAGATGATGATGGCTGGCCTTTAATTTTTATTTGACAAAAAGAATGATATGCTTTATATTTAGGCGATATAAATAAACTGGATTTTATTTTTGCTAAATCCCTGAAAAGGGCCATGTACGACCGCTGGTACGCTGGGCCTTTAAAGGAAAAGCTAAAACGGCCGTTTGTGCATCTGGTATTCGGGGCTAGGCAGACGGGAAAGTCCACCCTGTTAGACCTGCTTTTGCCTCCAGAGTCGCTGCGCATCGATCTTTCCTATCCGGAAGAAAGAACCCGTTACTTAGCCCAGCCGGGTGAATTCCTCAAATTGTGCCGGGCGCTGCCATCGAGGAAGAAAGGTCAATTTGTCTTTGTGGATGCGGTGCAATCTGTCCCGGCGATTTTTGACGCCGTTCAGCACTTGTATGCTTCCGATAAGGAACGGTGGCGCTTCGTCCTTTGCGGCAGCTCCGCCCGCAAACTGCGGCGCATGGGAACCAATTTACTCCCAGGGCGAAGCTTTATGCATCGGCTGTATCCCCTAACATTACCGGAACACCCACCCCCAACCCCACGCCTTTCCTATGCGGTTTCACCCTTACCATTTCCCTGGGAAGAAGGAGATTATCCTGAGCAGCCATTCCCCGCATGGGATCTTTTACCCAGGCTCGCCTATGGGGCCCTTCCCGGAATTGTCGCCAGCGAAGAAAAAGATCGCGCCGAACTGCTGAGAGCTGTCTCGATTATACATCTGGAAGAGGAAATTCGCAGGGAAGCCCTGGTTAAAGATTGGGGGGCATTCACCCGTTTTCTGCAATTTGCGGCCATGGCATCAGGTCATATTCTCAATTATGCCTCGATCTCTCAGGAAACCGGTGTTTCCCAGCCTACCATCAAGGCCTATTACCAACTCTTAGAAGACATGCTTATCGGCTTTCGGGTTCCTGCATATACCAAAAGCCGCCGCAAAAATCTGCTTTCCACACCAAAGTTTTTGTTTTTTGATTTGGGGGTGCGCCATGCAGCCGCCGGCCTCAAACCCTCGCCGGAAACAGTTAACGCGAATCCAGGCCCTCTTTTCGAACAATGGGTTGGGATTGAGCTATGGAAACGGCTGCAATATCTCAGAAATGGTCAACTTCACTACCAGCGCAGCCGGGATGGGGCTGAGGTGGATTTTATTATTGAACATGAAAGCCAATTAACGCCTATCGAGGTGAAGTGGACGGAGCATCCCTCCTCCCAGGATAGCCGCCAGCTGTGCAAGTTTCTCCGTGAACATCCGGGCCGGGCTAAAAGGGCTTACATCATTTGTCGCTGTCTGCGGCCAAAGGAAATAGATGAGGGTATAGTGGCAATTCCTTGGTTTTGCTTATGAGGGAACTTACTGCCCTTTTATTGGAGTGGAGCCGACGGGGAGATTTGAACTCCCGACCAGCCGATTACGAATCGGCTGCTCTACCACTGAGCTACGTCGGCTCAATAGGTTCAGAATTTAAACTGCGGGCGTCCCTTCAGAAAATCAGTTCCCGGGAGCATTTGAGGAGGATAAATTCTCCGCACTCCTCCTCGTTGGGACAGGCGGCACACTCAGAATCGGCGGCCGAAGTCTCCATGTAGGCTACGAACTTAGCCTCATCCCCGAAACAGGCTGGCCGTAGGTTCTGCGGTAACGGATTTTTCTCCCCTGCTTCCATAGCATGGAATTTTCCCACAAGCAAGGTGAATTTTCAAGCACTTTTGCAGGCAGAACCAAATGGTTGCTTTTGCAGGGGGGATTTGCTAAACTTTTTATCAAAAATTTTTATCTCGAAAGGCCGAAAACTGAAAAAATTTTTCCATCTCTCCGGACTTAAGATTGCTCTCATCTTTACTCTCGCTGTTCTGGTGATTTACTATTTAGAACCCAATTTTTTGTCTTTACTCGAGCTGAAAACCCTCGACCTGCGCTTTCTCTCTCGGGGGAAGATGGCCACCACCGGAGAGGTGGTTCTGGTGGCCATCGATGAAAAATCCCTCGACGAGCTCGGTCGTTGGCCATGGCCCAGGAATCGACTTGCACAACTTTTAGATGCGCTGGTGAAATACGATGCCAAGGTGGTGGGCTTCGATATCGTCTGGGCCGAGCCAGATGAGAACTCCGAACTGCAGGGACTGTCCGCGGTAAAACGCAAGCTGAGCGAGCTGAATTTATCCAATCGAGAATTGCAAAGTTATCTTTCTACCGCCATCAAGAAAGCTGACACAGACAGAATTCTGGCCGATTCTGTGGCCCGATCTCGCCGGGCGGTCCTCGGTTTCTTCTTTCATTTTTTTGCCCAGGAGAGCTCCGGCGCCAAAAAGAAAGCCCCCCAGGAGAACCTTCCTCCCCTATCCTATTACAACCTGGTAAAATACACCTCGGAAGAAGCCACCAAGGTCGATCTCTTCGCGGCGGATTATGCAGAAGTGAACATTCCAGCCATCTCCGAGGCGGCAGAAGGAGCCGGGTATTTCAACATCTTTCCTGACCGGGATGGAACGGTGCGCTGGGTTCCCCTGGTGATCAAGTACCAGGATAAGCACTACTGTGCCCTCTCTCTGGCTGTGCTGCAAAAATTTCTGGACAACGCCCCTCTGGCTCTGCGCCTTGCTGAGTTCGGCGTTGAACAGATCCGTTTAGGAGACCTATCCATCCCCACCAACGAGGAAGGGCGGATGCTGATCAACTACCGCGGGCCGCAGAAGACCTTTCCACACTATTCGGCTACGGATGTAATCCACGGGCGGGTTGCAGCGGACGCCTTCAAGGGTAAGATCGCTCTTGTGGGAGCTACGGCCATCGGTATCTACGATATCCGCGTCACGCCCTTTGATCATGTCTTTCCTGGACTGGAAGTCCACGCTAACGTGGTTGACTCCATCCTGAAGCAGGATTTTCTCTACCGCCCAAACTGGGTTACCCTCTTTGACATCCTGGGCATTATCATCATCGGGCTGGCTCTGGGAATCGTCCTGCCTCGGGTTAAAGCGCTCTGGGGAGCATTAGCCGGGGGCCTCGTATTGTTTACTATTACTCTCTCCGCCAAATTCTTATTCCAGGAGCAAGGGATTTGGGTGAACATGACCTACCCATTGCTGAATTTGATCCTGACCTATCTGGGGATCACCGGTTATCGTTACGTGACTGAGGAGCGAGAGAAAAAAAAGATCCGCGGAGCTTTCCAGTACTACCTTTCCCCCTCCGTGGTGGATCAGATGCTTAGGAACCCGGAAAAACTTAAGCTCGGGGGAGAGAAGAAGGATCTGACCGTCCTCTTCAGCGACATCCGGGGATTCACCTCCATATCAGAACGCATGACTCCAGAGACGCTGGTCAAGTTCCTGAATGAGTACCTGAC
>JACRCA010000214.1 GCA_016234425.1 Deltaproteobacteria bacterium
CCCGTGCCGGAAGCAAAGGGGTTCGATATAGTTGCCGGTAAAGAGTCCTCCGCGGACTTCCAGCTGGGTAGCCAAAACGTAAGAGACTCCCAGGTGTTGGGCCAGTGGTTCTACGTTATAAGTTGTGGCGTTGGAGATGATGGCAACCGTTTCCCGTTGGGCCATGTGCCTCCGTACGAAATCACGGGCCTCGGGATAGATAAGATCCCTGACCGCATCCTCAAACCACTCCTGGCAGAATTTGGCCAGTTCTTCCACGCGCACCCCAATCAAGGGCCGCAACGAATCTTTGTAGGCCTTTTTCATATCCAGGAGGTCATAACGGTAGCGCAGATAGTCTACCATGGACTTGAAGACTTTCCAGCGGCTGGTCTTCTTCCGGCGCAGCGAATAACGCATGAAAGAGACCCCGGAATTACCGGCGATCAGCGTTCTGTCCATGTCGAACAAACAAAGCTTCTTGATGTTCACTGCCCCTTATTCAATTTTAGGTTGCGGAATCCATCCCCAAAGATTTTTTTCTATTTTACATTCTTATTTTTAATCTTGCTATTCCTAAATTAAAAAGATAAAATTAAATTTTTTAAATTCTTAAGTAAGAGATGGCGGATTCCTCTTTCCAAGTCCCCATCGTAAGGACCTTGAAAAAGAACGCTTTTTTGATGTAAAATAGTTATTTAAGACTGGAGTGTATCGGTGAAGAGAACTTACCAGCCGAGCAATATTCGCCGGAAAAGAACCCATGGTTTCTTGGAGCGCATGTCCACAAAGGGAGGGCGCTTGGTATTGAAGCGCAGGAGGGCCAAAGGCCGAAAGAGACTGGTGGTCGAGGCGAGCCAATACTGAGACTAAACCCACCACCGGAGGTCGTAATCTTGAGGAAATGGGCCATTACACCTTTGGAAAAGAGGAGAGGATTCGTCGGCGGGCTGATTTCCTAAAAATCTCCAAAGAAGGGGCGAAATACCAAACAGACCATTTCCGGGTCTCCATGTGCCCCAATAACCTACCCTACCGGAGATTAGGGATCACGGTTGGGAAGCACGTTGGGCCGGCGGTCAAACGCAACCGCTTGAAGCGCCTGATGCGAGAATTCTATCGCCTGAATAAAGGAGGGCTTCCGGGTTCCTCCGATTTTGTGATCATGGCCAAAGAGGGCGCCGCCGGTTTGAACTTTTGGCAAATGTCCGAAGAATTGAAAGGAATATTCAGGGGGCCTTAGCTCTCTCGACTTGTGGATGTTGACTCGAATCATCCTTGGTTTCATCCGATTTTATCGCTATTTCCTCTCCCCGCTAACCTTTTCCTCCTGCCGCTTTGCGCCCACGTGCTCTGCCTACGCCCTGGAAGCCGTCGAGCGGTTTGGCCCGGCTAAAGGGTTAATCTTGGCGGTCTGGAGGCTCATGAAGTGCCACCCCTTTCATCCTGGAGGTTACGATCCAGTGGTGAAAACCACTTCTGGCCAGGAGGCAGGCCCAGCCCGCCATTGATGAAACGGTGGAGCGAATGAGGAGAGCGAACGGAGGTCATTCATGGAAAAGCGCGCGCTGATAGCTGTCATCATCTCTTTGATCATCCTGATCTTCTGGCAGCAATATTTTACCCCCTCCCCTCCTGAAACGGGAAAGGAAAAACCGGCCCAGGAGAAAGCCCTGCCAGCGGGCAAGGAAAAAGAGGAAGGGGAGAAAAAGCCAGAGACCGTTCCGGCCACCCCAGCCCTGGCTCCCCAGGAGATCAAGGTTCAGCCGGGCAAAGATGTCGCGGTGGACACCCCGCTTTACACGGCCGTCTTCGATACCCGCGGCGCACGCCTGAAAGACTGGAAAGTAAAAAATTATTTGGATAAGATCGGCCAGGACGCCAAGCCGATTGATCTGGCCACGGAAGCTCTTAGCGGGGGCTATCCCTTCGGCCTGGAGGTCGCCGAAGCCAATTTCCCCTTCTCCCCCGAGTCCATCTTCCAGGTAAATACCGAAACCTTGAAGCTGGGACCCGATAAAAGCAAGGGAGAGTTACTGTTCACCTGGAATTCCCCCGACGGGCTGCGCCTTACCCAGCAGATGACTTTTTATGCGGATAGCTACCGGATGGACATTCACCTGCAGATGGCTAATTTATCTTCCCGCTCTTTCGAAGGAAGGCCGCTTTTCGCCTGGTCGGGAAAAATCTTCATCACCCCGGGAGCCTCCGGGGGCATGGCCTGCATTCCGGGTTCAGGAGGAAGCTCGGGGGCAGACGTCCCTCCCTTTACCGCCCTGGTAAAGAAAGAGCTTCAAGAGGTGGAGATCAAAGACCTCAAGGAGGAAAAGCGCTTTTCTCAGAATGTTCAGTGGGGTGGGTTCCAGAATAAATATTTCCTGGCCGCCCTCATCCCCCAGAAGTCCGAGGGCACTGAGCTCATCCTGAAAAAAGTTTCCGAGACTGCCGGCGAACTGCGCATGGGCGGCCCCAAAGCTTCCCTTCCCCCCGGGACCCAGTTTTCTCAATCTTATGCCGTGTACGTCGGTCCTAAGGATTTGGACATCCTCAAAACCTTCGGTTCCGACCTGGACCGGGCTCTCGACTTTGGCTGGTTTGATGTCGTCGCCAAGCCCATGCTTTACGCCATGAAATTTTTCTGCAAGTACACCGGAAATTATGGCCTGGCTATCATTATTCTCACGGTGATCATCA
>JACRCA010000217.1 GCA_016234425.1 Deltaproteobacteria bacterium
CGAGCACCTCAATATAGCTCGTATAACCGTTGTCAAACCGCAAGCGGGCAAGGCGCGCATAATTGCGGAGAGACTCAACCTGCCGTTCTTGAACTTCAAGTTGTTCTCTTGACTTCCTCTGATCGACCAGGGCGTCTTCGACTTCGCGAAACCCCGCCTGGATAGACTGCTGATAACGCAGGAGAGCCTGTTGCTGGACCGCCTCAGCCGATCTTACCTGTCCTCGAATAGCACCGCCTGTGAAGATCGGGGCAGTCAGAGGGGCAGCAAAGCTCCAAACCTTCGCAGGTCCGCTGAATAGATTTGAAAGGTCAGTGCTCGCAGAGCCAAACAGGCCGGTCAGAGAAATGGATGGGAAATAAAGGGATTTTGCCACGCCGATTAGTGCGTTGGCTGCGATCAGGTCCTGTTCCGCCTGGCGAATGTCGGGGCGGTTTGCCAGAAGATCCGATGGCAAGCCTGCAGGAACAGCAGGAAGTGTAAGTTCATCAATCGTTTTGACTCGTGGAATGGGACCTGGATTTCGCCCAAGAAGCACACTTAGGACGTTTTCCTGCTGGGCGATGGTCTTTTCGAGGAAAGGGATGGTGGCAAGGGCCTGTTCATACTCCGATTTGGCCTGATACAACTCGGTCTCTGAAATAACACCTTCCCGGAAGCGAATTTGGAACAGATTGTAAGATTCCTCGCGACTCTTGGCCGTCCGCTTTGCGATATCGAGCTGCTTGTCAGGGTCACGAAGATTCACATATGCGCTCGCCACAGAGGTGACGAGCGTAAGAATGACGGCACTCCGTCCCTCCTCCGTACTCAAGAGATAGGCACGGGCCGCCTCTGTTGCTCGTCTCAGTTTTCCCCACAGATCGATTTCCCAGCTCGCGTTGAGGAAGACCTGATAGGCGTCAGCAGGATTCTCGATAGCGGATGAGAACGGGGCAGGGCCTTTCTCCGTGATGCGACTTCTGCCTGCACTTGCACCGGCACCCACCTGCGGAAAGAGTGCCGCACGCGTTGTAACATGGCGACCCATGAATTCCTCAACCCTAACTGCGGCAATCTTGAGATCCTTGTTCTCTTTCAGCGCGGTCTGGATGAGTCCATTTAGAACAGGATCATCGAACTGCTCCCACCATGCCGTATTGGAAACTTCCTTGGCTTCCTTCTCCTCAAAGCGCCAGGAGGGTGGAGTCTCAACCGAGGGGCGCTGGTAGTTCGGGCCAATCATGCATCCGAAGAGTGTAAGAGTAAACAAAGAATAAATGATAACGTTACGCATGGTCTCCTCCATCTGGCCTTATCTTGTTCCTCAGGCCCTCACTTGTGAATTGGCCTAAACCATCTCCTCAAGGGGCCATAGAAAAGCCTTGATCCCTTCCTTCCCCAGGGGAGTGGCTTTTAATTCCTGGACTTTTTTCATGAGAAGGAAAGCCTGCGCATCTTCGAGGGCAACAGCAAGAAGGGAGTTGGCCTTTGGCCAGACATGCGTTCCTAAGTGGGGTCCACCAGCTTTCCCCCGACCCAAGACTCTTTCCCATTTTGTATATCCTTCAATTCCTAAAGACGAAAGGGCTTCGGTCAGCTCTTCTTCAATCCCCAAGTAATAAGAAATCAAAACCATCTTCATCTTCCCCCCTCCTTGTTCCCTTTCATCGCTTTTTTCCTCTCGGTCCTCTCTTCAAACACGGAGTAAAGTGTAGGAACGAAGATGAGGGTGATGAAGGTGGAAACCAAAAGTCCCCCTGCGGCCGGGGCGGCTAAGGGCTGCCAGAACTCTGAGAGTTCTCCTCCCCGAATGGCAAGAGGCAAAAGTCCAAAAAAAGCAGCAAAGGCGGTCATTAAGACAGGCCGAAGCCTGGTTCGGCCGCCGGTCATTACCGCTTCTCTCACGCCCATTCCCCTGGCCCGCAAAGTATTGATATAGTCGATTAAAATGATCCCATTCTTGGCCACAATCCCGACAAGCATGATCAGACCGATGAAGGAGGGGACGGAAAGCCGATGGCCAGTAATCAAAAGGGTCCAGACCACTCCGGTCAGAGCAAAGGGAATAGCAAAGTACATGATCATGGGGTCTCGAAGAGATTCGAACTGGGAGGCCATGACCATGTAAACCAAAATCATGCCCAGAACGAGCGACAAGAGAAGCCAGCGGAAGGCTTTCTCCTGTTCTTCCCGGGCTCCGCCAAACTTCAAGCTGAAACCAATAGGAAGGGGAAGGGGAGAAAGCTTCTCTTTGGCTTCCCTGACCACACTCCCCAGGTCCCGCTGGTAAATATCAGCCATTACCTTCACGATCCTCTGCTGTCCTTTTCGTTCGATGCGCACAGGTCCTGTTGTTTCCTCAATTCTGGCTATGTTAGAAAGGCGAATCTGTTTACCCAAAGGAGATTTGACGAAAAGCAAGCCCAGGTCTTCAATTTTCTGCCGATCCTCCTCTCGAAGCCGGGGATAAATGTCGAACTCCTCGCCCCCTGCCCGGAATTTGGCCGCCCTTTCTGCTTCTCCTCCTATGGCATACTTCACTGTTGTAGCACTCGTGGCCACGTCCAAGCCAAGAAAGGAGGCTTTATCCCGGTCAATCAAAACTCGCAATTCAGGTTTTCCTTCTTCCCGGCTGATCTCTACATCGGTCAGGCCTTCGATTCCCGAGATGATTCGTGCGACCTCATAAG
>JACRCA010000215.1 GCA_016234425.1 Deltaproteobacteria bacterium
AAGAAAAGCCCGGCATAATAAAGAATAGCTGGGACAGCGGCGGAAAGAATCACGGTGGCATAGGGCACACTTAAAAAAGAAGCCATAACAAATGCCGAGGCCCCCATTACCGGAGGCATCAATGCGCCACCAGTAGAAGTTACCGCCTCTATGGCAGCGGCATAATGAGGAGGATATCCGGCTTTTTTCATTGCCGGAATGGTAAAGGGGCCATCCACAAGAACATTGGATATCACACTCCCACTCATCGTCCCGAAGAGAGCACTGGAAATAACAGATACTTTCGCTGGTCCACCCCTGGCCCCGCCCATCAGAGCGAAGGCAAAGTCCAAGAAAAATTTGCCGCCTCCCGTAGCTTGGAGCGCAACTCCAAAGAGCATAAAACCCACCAGTATGCTCCCCACCACCTGCATGGGAATTCCCAGCATGCTTACGTTACTCATTGCGTGATACCTGGCTGTATCCAGAAAAGAAAATTCCACCCCTTCCATAAAGCCGGGCATATAGCCAGCAAACAATGGATAAAAGGAGAAAAATCCACAGACGACTGCCAGGACAAGCCCGGTGCCCCGTCGAACCGCTTCCAGAACCAAAAACCATAGGCAAATGCCCAAGGTGGTCGGTAAAAGAGGAGCCCGAAATTCCCAGCCTTTTTGAATAATATCTAAGGCTATGGAAGCGTAATAAGTAGATATCCCCAGGCACAAAAAAAATAGAAAAAAATCATACCAGGGGATCTTATCTCTTAGATGAGATTGATGAGCAGGAAAGATAATAAATACCAGGGAAACATAAAAAGCGATGAGACAATAAAAGTAGGCCGTGTCGATGAGCATGAATCCGAAAGGTTTCCATAAAAAAATCTGAAGCACCGCTAATACCAAGGCCAGAACGGAAAAAACGATTAAAATTACCTTCCATACGGGATGAAGAATTCTAAAGCGCTCCTCGTAGCTCATCACAACCTCCATTTTTTACCCAGAGGGGACACTCCGAATGAATGCCCCCTCTGGCCGTCTATTAACCTTGGCTTCCCTCATCCGCACCTTTAATAATATTCAATCATCCAGCCTTTGGCCTTCCGCTTCTCGATCCATAATTTGGGAAAATCTTTTTCCTTTACTCCTTTTTCCGTAGCTTCCGCCATCGCAACATCCCATTCTTTTTTCACTTCCTTCATGTGCCCGACGAGCTTTTTGTTCCAGGCATCATGCTCCGCCTTCCATAGACCTACTTCTTTGTAATACTTTATGGCTCCTTCATGGAAAGGACAGTTCCCCGGGGGTACACCCGCTTTATCGGCCTTCCAGAAAGGCATCTGCTTATGGCCATCTTTATACAGCGGGTATGCTTCATTAATGGCCTTTACCAGGGCATATACCTCCTTGGCACTGGTTTTGTCGAAGGTTACCATATTGGGGTAACGGTAAGACCACACTTCATCCGGTTTACCCTTCGTGAAACCTGGGCCATCATCCCATAACACAGGCCCCAACCAGGGGGTGATCGCCTGCATCCGGGCCCATCCTTGCTTATCCTTGTGGGGATATATAACGTGAGAACAACCCCGAGGGGAGGTTTCTAACTCGTACAATATTGGAGCCTCATAACCGGCGATGGCTGCATCCACTTTTCCTTCTATTAACCCTCTCAAAGAAGCGGCATAGCTGGGAAAGTCTACCTTGATGACATCCGCAAAAGTCAGGTTGGCGAAGGCCAGCGTGGAAACGGCTTTTACATTCAGGGTCGAAGCGCCAAGGACCCAAGCAACTCTTTTCCCTTTTAAACTGTCTGGAGTGGTGATCCCTGATTCACGCGTGACGGCCATTACATTAACAGTAGGAACAGCGAGTACCTGCCGTAGCGGCTGAGGTCCCAGCCCCATGGCATTACACTCATACAGGCCTTCGATATAAAAAACAGATTCGTCGCCCATATTGGCGTAGGTAGCTGAACCGGTGAGTAAGGGCATAAATCTACCAATGGATGTCCCGGACGGGATAACCCTGACTTTGACCCCATATTTCTTCATCAATCCGTCGGCGACCACAGCAGTCTGGACATAGCCCATGGAGCCTACGTCATAAGCCGTCCAGAACATTCTCTTGGGCAAGTTGGGTAATTCTTCAACCGCCAGAAGTGGAGATACCAACAAACCCATGAAGAAAAGAGAAATGACTCCTATGATCCATCTAAATTTTCTTTCCATCGTAAACCCTCCTTTCAATATTGGATTTTGACCCCTGGACCCCCTGCCTAATGGGTCTCTCCTTCCTTTTTGGGATGGCCTCAGGAGGAGACCGGGCCGAATTTTTACTGGCCTTTTCCATATTGGCGTTTCAATTCTTTCTTGTCGATTTTTCCACCCGGATTCTTGGGTAAGGAGGCCACGAACTCCACATAATGCGGTTTCTTGTAACTGGCCAGGTTATCCCTGCAGAAGCGGATGATCTCGGAAGAAACCAGAACATAATAGATAGCTTGCATTCAATATTCGATCGTCCAGCCCTTGGCCTTTCGCTTTTCGAGCCAAAATTTGGAAAAATCTTTCTCTTTAATCCCTTTGTCTGTAGCCTCGGCCACAGTGGCCTCCCATTCTTTCTTTACTTCTTTCATATGCTCAATAAGCTTATTGTTCCAAACATCATGTTCAGGCTTCCAGACGCCTATCTCTTTGTAATACTTTACGGCTCCTTCGTGAAAAGGGCAACTTGCTGGTGGCACGCCGGCCTTCTCAGGCTTCCAGGAAGGCATTGCCTTATGCCCGTCCTTATAGAGCGGGTAAGCCTGATGAATTGCCTTCGCCAGGGCATAAACTTCCTCTGCACCGGTTTTTTCGAAGGTGACCATATTGGGGTAACGATAAGACCAGACTTCATCGGGCTTCCCTTTGGTAAAACACGGACCTTCGTCCCACAGAGCGGGTTGCAGCCAAGGGGTGATCGTTCGCATCCTTGCCCACCCTTTTTTGTCGGCGTGGGGATATATCACATGGGAGCAACCCCGGGGAGATGTGGCAAGCTCATAGAATAAAGGAACATCATGGCCACCGATTGCCGCATCGACTTTCCCCTCGGTTAACCCCTTCCAACAAGCAGCGGAACTCGGAAATTCCACTTTGATGACATCCGCCATGGTCAGATTCGCAAAAGCAAGTGTGGAAATAGCTTTCACATTTAAGGTCGAAGCACCAGGGACCCAACCGACTCTTTTCCCTTTTAGAGTGTCTGGAGTGGTGATCCCTGATTCACGGGTGACAGCCATGATTGTCACATAAGGGGGAGCGATTACCTGCCGCAACAGTTGAGGTCCCAGCCCCATGGCATTGCACTCATACAGGCCTTCGCTATAAAAAGCGGATTCGTCGCCCATATTGGCGTAGGTAGCCGACCCAGTGAGTAAAGGCATAAATCTACCGATGGATGTCCCGGACGGGATAACCCTGACTTTGACCCCATACTTTTTCATCAATCCGTCAGCGATCGTAGCAGTCTGGACATAACCGGTGGAGCCTACGTCATAAGCTGTCCAGAACATTCTCTTGGGCAAATTGGGCAACTCTTCCACCGCCAGAAGCGGAGATACCCACAAGCCCATGAAGAAAAGAGAAATGACTCCTATGATCCATCTAAATTTTCTTTCCATCGTAAACCCTCCTTTCAATATTGGATTTTTACCCCTGGACCCCCTGCTCAATGGGTCTCTCCTTTCCTTCCTTTTGGGTCTCCTCGGGAGGAGACCGGGCCAGCTTTTTTCGATATTGGCGTTTCAATCCTTTCTCGTCGATTTTTTCCCCCAGGGTTCTTGGGTAATGAAGAAACGAACCTTACATACCGCGGTTTCTTGTAACTGGCCAAATTCTCTTTGCAGAAAACGATGATCTCCTCCTCCGTGGCGTTTTTTCCCTCTCGCAGGACCACCAGGGCTTTCACGCTTTCTCCCCACCGATTCTCGGGAACCCTGATCACCGCCACTTCTTTCACCGCTGGATGGGAAGCGATCGCCTTTCCCACATCCATCCTAGCTAGGTCGCCCCTGTCCAGCCATCCCCCGCGCAACGTCCATTCGGTCTCCTGATCGATTTTTCCAGTAGCCTTTCATCACATTCCCCCCCTGGTACTACGATTTTCCCCACTTGCCCTAGAGGTACCTCTTTCCCTCCTTCGTCCGCGATGCGCCCCCCCGTTGAAAGCCTCCCAACCATAGGAACGTAATCGCCTCTTTAATTCAATGGACTCTCCCCTATGATCTTCAGGTCTCAGTATCGAAATAGGGGGGCTGGCCTCGGTCAATCCGGTGGCTCGCCGCACTGCTTATAGAACCAAAAACCACAATCCCATGCCTAGAAGGGTTGGCAAGGGAGGGGGCCTGAAATTCCCAGCCTTTTATAATGATCTCGGAAGCAACCAGAAGATAATAGATAGCTTGCATTCAATATTCAATCATCCAGCCCTTGGCCTTCCGCTTCTCGATCCATAATTTTGGGAAATCTTTTTCCTTAACCCCTTTTTCTGTAGCCTCAGCCATCGCCGCATCCCATTCTTTCTGCACTTCCTTCATGTGCTCGATAAGCTTCTTATTCCAAGCATCATGCTCCGCCTTCCATAGACCCACCTCTTTGTAATACTTTATGGCTCCTTCATGGAAAGGACAGTTTGCCGGGGGTACACCCGCTTTATCGGCCTTCCAGAAAGGCATCATCTTATGGGCATCTTTATATAATGGGTATGCTTCATTAATGGCCTTTACCAGGGCATATACCTCCTTGGCACTGGTTTTGTCGAAGGTTACCATGTTGGGGTAACGGTAAGACCACACTTCATCCGGTTTACCCTTCGTGAAACCTGGGCCATCATCCCACAGACAGGGACCCAGCCAGGGGGTAATCGCCTGCATCCGGGCCCATCCTTCTTTATCCTTATGGGGATATATGACGTGGGACAAACCTCGGGGAGATGTTTCAAGTTCGTAAAGGAGAGGAGCATCATGCCCGGCGATGGCTGCATCCACTTTTCCTTCTATTAACCCTCTCAAAGAAGCGGCATAGCTGGGAAATTCTACCTTGATGACATCCGCAAAAGTCAGGTTGGCAAAAGCCAGCGTGGAAACGGCCTTTACATTTAGGGTCGAAGCCCCAGGAACCCAGGCCACTCTTTTACCTTTTAAAGTATTGGGAGTGGTAATTTTTGACTCTTTGGTGACAGCCATGACAGTAACATAAGGAGCGGCGAGGACCTGCCTGAACGGCTGAGGCCCCAGCCCCATGGCATTGCATTCATATAGGCCCTCGATATAAAAAGCAGATTCATCGCCCATATTGGCATAGGTAGCCGACCCAGTGAGTAAAGGCATAAATCTACCGATGGATGTCCCGGATGGGATCACCCGGATTTTGACCCCATATTTCTTCATTAATCCATCAGCGACCGTCGCAGTCTGGACATAGCCTGTGGAGCCAACGTCATAAGCTGTCCAGAACATTCTCTTGGGCAAATTGGGCAACTCTTCAACCGCCAGAAGCGGAGATACCCACAAACCCATGAAGAAAAGAGAAATGACTCCTATAACCCATCTAAATTTTCTTTTCATCGTAAACCCTCCTTTCAATGTAGGGCATTTTGTCAAAAATTATCTCCCCTCTCCCCTTGGGGGAGAGGGTCAGGGTCAGGGTGAGGGGTAAGTGGCCTGTTTCCTAAGTGCCTTTGCTATGCTGCTCATTTTTTGCACTCCCACCCTTTCCCTCCCCCCTGAAGGGGGAGGGTTCTGCTTGTCTTTCCACAAGTTCCAGAGCGGTTTTTCATAGAACTTTTGACAATATCATGTAGGATTTTCATCCCTGGACCCCCTGCCTAATGGGTCTCTCATTCCTTTTTGGGATGCCCTCAGGAGGAGACCGAGCCGAATTTTTACTGGCCTTTTCCATATTGGCGTTTCAATTCTCTTTTGTCGATTTTTCCCCCCGGATTCTTGGGCAGTGCGGGAACGAACTCTACAAATCGGGGCTTTTTATAGCTAGCCAGGTTTTCTTTGCAGAAGGCGATGATCTCCTCCCCTGTAGCGCTCTTTCCTTCCCGCAGGACCACCAAGGCTTTCACACTTTCCCCCCAGTATTCGTCCGGGACGCCGATGACCGCGGCTTCGAGGATCGCCGGATGGGTATGGAGGATTTCTTCGATTTCCCGAGGATAAATGTTCCGCGCTCCACTGATGATCATGTCTTTCTTCCGGTCCAGGATGTAGAGGTATCCATCTTCATCTCTCATGCCTATATCCCCTGTGTAGAGCCAGCCATCTCTCAAGGCCTCTTTTGTGTCCTCTGGGCGCCGCCAGTATCCTTCCATGGGAGCATTCAGCTTCGCTACAATCTCCCCAATCTCCCCGGGTTGAGTCAGCTCGGCACCCTTTTCATCGACGATCTTCACGAGCGTGCCCAGGGTCGGACGCCCGGCCGAAGCCAACCGGCGCCTGGCCTTCTCGTCCCCCTTTATGGCTCGTCGATGATCCTCAGGAGTCAGAACCGAGATCCCGCTGCCACAGCATTCTGTCGCTCCATAGCGCTGCAGGAAGTCACAACGAAAGACCTCCAATGCTCTTTCTAAGGTCGGCAGAGGCATGGCCGACCCCCCAAAAATGACCAGGTGGAGGACCGAATAATCATGTTGGGTCGCCTCTGGATGGTGCACCAAAGCATGGATCATGGTTGGATAGGCATACAGGATCGTGACCTTCTCTCTTTCCAGGATTTGGAGGTACGCCTGGGGATCGAAAAAATCCCGTAGAATGAGGGTATTGCTCATGAGAAATGCGCGGATTACGGTAGCAAAACCACCGATGTGATAAAGCGGCACAGGACCCAGCCAAATCTCATCATAACCCTGGCCAGGGGTATCGATCACGGTACTCAAAAGGTTCTCCCAGAAACGGCGATGGGAATAAATGGCCGCCTTGGGGATGCCCGTGGTGCCAGCGGTGTAGAGCAAATTAAAGATCGCGTCTTCTCTCACCTTTTTCTCAGGGTTGGCCGGGGAAGATCCCGCTATCCAATCTTGGAAA
>JACRCA010000216.1 GCA_016234425.1 Deltaproteobacteria bacterium
GCCAGGTTATCCCGACAGAATCGAATCAGCTCTTCCTCGCTGGCTTTTTGCCCGGGCTTGAGAATGACAAAGGCCATAGGGCTTTCTCCCCTTTTGGGGTCAGGGATCCCAATGACCGCAGCTTCCAGCACCGCTGGATGGGTATGCAGCAGCTCCTCGATCTCCCGCGGATACACGTTATAGCCGCTGCAAATGATCATATCTTTCTTCCGGTCGAGAATATAGAAATACCCATCCTCATCCATCTTTCCCAAATCGCCCGTGTGCAACCAGCCGCCCTTCAATGTTTCTGCCGTCGCCTCAGGGTTGTTGAAATAACCCTTCATCACAGCCGGTCCGCGGATGACTACCTCACCGATTTCTCCAACGGGGACCTCCCTGTCCTGTTCATCAAAAATTTTTATTGCCAGACCTGGAAGGGGAAGCCCCACAGAACCGGGTTTGCGAACCCCATCAACTGGGTTGGCCGTGGCTGCCGTGGTGACCTCGGTCAATCCGTAAGCTTCGACCATGGGGATCTTAAACTTTTCTTCGAACTTCCTCAAAACCTCCACGGGCAAAGGCGCGCTTCCAGACATACCCACCTTCCATGAAGAAAGATCGAATTTCTCCGTTCTGGGGTCATGAACGAGCATATAATGCAGTGCCGGGGCTCCGCTGATCAAGGTGGCCCGGTATTTTTCGTTGGCTTTCAAGAATTCCTCCAGATCGAGTTTCCCCTGGATAACCGCAGTTGCTCCCAGCATCACCACGGCTAACATGTTGACAGTCAGGCCCATGGCATGGAAAAGCGGAGTTACCGATACACGGATCATCTTCTCCTCGAGATGGAGGGCTTCGATAATTCCCTGGACGTTGGAATAGAGATTGGCATGAGTAATCATGGCTCCTTTGGGAAAGCCCGTGGTCCCTGAGGTATAGATCATTGTGGCCGTATCATCGGGCGCGCAGTCCACCATCATTTCTTTAAGTGGCTTTTCGGAAAGAAGGCTAGCAAAGGTTCGGGACCCTGCCGGCGGCTGGTCTCCAATAACGATTAAATTTTTCAGGAAAGGAAGGCTCGGGCAGATAGAGTTGACCATCTCTATCTGACTTTGGTGGACGATCAAGGTGTTCACCTGGGCATTTTCCAGGATGTATTTGGACTCTCGGGCTTTTAGCATGATGTTCACAGGAACCACGGCCGCCCCCAATCTTACTGTCGCAAACCAGGAGATGATAAATTCCAGACTGCTGGGAGAAAAAATCGCTACTCGGTCTCCTTTTTGTACCCCAATCTTCTGCAGACCCAGGCCACAGGATTCCACTAAGTCCTGCAAATTTTTGTAGGTTGTCCCCCGATCGTCGAAATAGAAGGCCATTTTGTCCGGCAAACGCTGGGCGGTCTTCTTAAGGATCTCGGTGATATTCATCCCTTTCTGCCTTAAGGAAAAATAGTTTCCATCCACCACAAGAGAACATAGAGAATTCGGACACGAGATAAAAATTCTAAGTACGAAATTCGAAACAAATTTTTCATGATAGGTTTATCATCCGCGGACGATGAAAATTCAGCCTTTCCCTCCCCCCCTCCCCACAATCCCCTCCCGCCAGGGGAGGGGAAGTATTTTCTATGTGATTCCAGCTCATTCGGCTTGGAGATTTAGAATCTAAATTTTGCTCTGCGCCCTCTGCGGTGAAAAAATTCAATTTTTTAGATGTTCACTGGTTCCCGGAATTCCCCGAACACTTTCTTCAAGGCCGCCGTGATCTCTCCGATGGAGGCATAAGCTTTCACTGCCTCGATGAAATAGGGCATCAGGTTTTCCGGAGTCTCTGCTGCCCGGCATATATTATCCAGAGTCTTTTGAACTTTCTTTCCATCTCGGGAAGCCTTAACTTCCCTCGTCCTTTGAATCTGCCTTTCTACAGTCTGCGCATCACTCCGATGGAGCACAAGGCGGGGGCTATCCCCTGCGCTTACGAATTTATTCACCCCCACAACGATTCTTTCACCCCTTTCTTCTTCTTTAGCCACCCGATAAGCCTCTTCAGCCACAGCCTTCTGTGGATATCCTATCTCTATCGCCCTTACGGCTCCGCCCAGATCTTCCACCTTTTTGATCTCGGCCAGGATCTCTTCTTCCAACTTGTTGGTCATGGCTTCCACAAAATAAGACCCTCCCAGTGGATCCACCACTTTAGTAACTCCTGTCTCGTAAGCTAAGATTTGTTGTGTACGCAGGGCCAGTCGGGCAGTGTGCTCGGTGGGGATGGCGTGGGCTTCATCCATGGCTGGCTGGAGCATGCCCTGGGCTCCGCCCAGGATGTTTGCCAGAAGGCCGTAAGACCCGCGCACCAAATTATTTTCCGGCTCCCGGGCCCGATACGTGCTGCCCCCCACCGTTCCTGTAAAACGCAGGAGCATGGAATTGGGGTTCTTGGCCCCAAAACGTTCTTTCATCATCCTGGCCCAGAGCCTGCGTAGAGCCCGGTAGCGAGCCGCTTCTTCGAAGATCTGCAGTCCAGTGGAAAAGAAGAACGAGAGGCGGGGAGCAAAATCATCGATCATGAGCCTCCTTTTCAGCGCCTCTTCGATGTAGGCAATGGCATTGGCAAAGGCATAAGCTCCCTCTTGCACCATATTCGCCCCCGCCTCCCGGATGATGATCCCGCGGATGTTGTAAGGATAAAACCGTGGAAGATAGTGCGTACAGAACTCCACAATGTCCGTACTTAACCTCAAGGCAGGTCCGGGAGGGAAGACCCAAGTCCCCCGGGAGATGTACTCGCAGAGCATGTCGTTGGCCAGCGTGCCGCTCAGAGAAGAAAGGACCACACCCTGCTTTTCGGCCAGCGCTAAGTACATGGCCAGAAGGGCTGCCGCAGGAGTATTGATGTTGAAGGAGGAAGTGATTTTTTCCAGGGGAAGACCGTCGTATAAAATTTCCACGTCCCTCAAGGTGTCGATGGCCACTCCTACCTTGCCAACCTCTCCTTGTGCCAAAGAGTCATCGGAGTCCAGTCCGATCTGAGTGGGCAGGTCAAAAGCACAGCTCACTCCCATATTTCCGGACTGGAGCAAGAATTTCCACCGGCGGTTAGTATCTTCGGCTGTGCCAAAACCGGCATAGAGGCGCATCTGCCAGGGAGCCTTGCGGTACATCCCCGGATAAACTCCCCGGGTGAAGGGAAACTCTCCAGGAAAACCAAGGTCTCGAAGATAATCCATCCTGGCGAGGTCATCGGGCGTGTACACCA